>QNAP01000179.1 GCA_003641795.1 Thermotogae bacterium
CTTTGAAGGTGTGCAAGAGAGTTGCGCGAAGGAACTCAAAATCTGTGGTGTTGAAAGGTTAAGAATACCGTCTCCTCCGTTTCCAAAGGTTAAATACCTCGAAGCAAAAGAAAAGTACGGTCACGACTTTGAGAAGGTGCTTTCCCAAAAAGCTGAGGAGCCCTTCTGGCTTGTTGACATAGCTATCGAGGACAGGGAGTTTTACGACAAATTGTCTCCAGACGGGAAGACCCTTCTGGACATGGATCTCGTCCTCCCACTTGGTTACGGTGAAGTTCTCTCCGGTGGGGAGAGAGAGCACGAGTACGAGAAGATTGTGAAAAGGATGGCATTCAAGGGTAGCGATTTCGCGTCTATGAAGTGGTATCTCGACCTGGTGAAACGTTATGGACTTTATCCTTCTGCAGGGTGTGGATTTGGAATCGAAAGGCTCACGCGGTATATCTGTCGCCTAAATCACGTGAAGTACACACGGCTTTTCCCGAAGGTACCTGGAGAAATCTCTATCTGATCTCACTTTTGAAAGAGAAGTATCCGGCGAACGTTAAGGCTAAGATGCCAAACGTTGCCAGAGAGAGAACAATGGTCGTGTAACCGATCTTGCTTAGAAATTCGAGCCCCACGCTGTATCGGACGGCGAGAGCAACGTAATAGGTAGGAAGGGCGCGCCCTAACACTTTTAAGAAATTTGGGAGAAAATCCAAAGGGAAGTAGACACCGGAAAAGAACATCATCACGGTCATGATGAGACTACCCGCAGTCTGCGCCGCCACGGGTTTGTTGAAGATAAAAGATATGACTGTTCCAAGGCCGAGCATCGAAATTAATCCAGAGGTGGAAGTGATCGTTAACAGAATCCATCGAATTTGGTAGTTGGTGTGAAAGATCAATCTTGAGAAGAATAGAATCACGAAGGTGGAGAAAAGACCCACGATAAGCCTGGTAGACGCCATACTGAGTACGAAGATGGAACCTGGAACGGGGGTCACTTGAATGCGCCGTAGGGTTCCTTCTTTCTTCTGCACACTGAAGATGGAAATAGCGCTGAACATCCCTGTTGTGAGCAGAGATATGGCTATCACACCTGTGACGGTGTAGTCCAAGGACGTAACTTCCTGCTCTCCCAATCTGTATTCCACGTTCTCCATCGCTATTAGAAACTTTTCATCTTCAGTTGACAGCATTTTATTCGCTACTTCAACAAAAGCGCTGTAGTAGGGCTGATCACGACTTCCATCTCTTCCGTAAAAGCGTTTCTCGGAATCACTCAAGTAGATGAAGGCGTCCAACGTGCCACCCCGCAGTTTCTGGAGCCCCTCCTCGACGCTGGAAACGGGCATTCCTTTCGATTTGAATACCTTGTCGAGTTCAGGAATCCAGACCTCGAGTTCGCCATTTTGGACCAAGTAGGCGTATCTGTAAGGCGAAGGGGATACAGAACCTTCGTCTTGAAAGACGAAGCCGAATATCAGCAAGAACAGGAACGGGAACCCTATGGAAAAAAACAGCGTCAATTTATCGCGAAAAAACATTTTGAACGATGCGATGGTCAAACTTCTGAAGGCTCTCACACTTCTTCACTCCATCTAAAGCGAGTTATGGTGACAACCAAAAAGAAGATCGTCCAAAGCGTGGGCACTAGAAGATTTAGGAACCTCGGATAAGGTGCCAGTGAAAGCCCATAGAAACCTCGGTATCCTTCTGCGAGATACGTGATGGGACTGATGTAAACGATCCAGCGGACTACCCATGGAACGCCGAATACAGGGAAATAGAGACCCGAAAGAAACATGAGGACCCAGTTAAGGGTATTGGTCACTACTTCAACTCCTTCCA
Organism: Thermotogae bacterium; assembly: GCA_003641795.1. GTDB lineage: Bacteria > Thermotogota > Thermotogae > UBA12178 > UBA12178 > UBA12178. Next base: position 1,837 of record QNAP01000179.1, read on the forward strand.
GAGATTTCACCAACGATGCTATAGCTGTTCCCATGGAACAAACCACCACGCCGGAAAAGGCAGTCCACAAAAAGAATTGCCAGTCGAAGTGACTTCTGTCTGCTTTCAAAATCCACACCGCGTACAAGCAAATGACCACCACCTGCATCGCCATGATAAGGCCCCTGGATGCTAACAAACTAAAAGTAAGCTCTGCATTGGTCAAAGGGGTGGTTCGTAATCGCTTCAACAATCCTTTTCTCCGCATGTAAACCAGCGTTGTGCCCACACCGAAAAGTCCCACCGTCATCAGAGCCATAAGAACGATACCGGGAACGATCCAGTCAACGTATCTGAAGGTAGTGGAAGATTCCACCAACTCGTACTCCACTACCCCTGCATCTGGATTGGCATCCATCCGATCTGAGATCGTACCAGTGATGGATTGAAGAATTTGAAGAGCGAGCTGCGAGGTTTCCTTACCCGGGATCGTATGGATCTTCAATATGGCTGACTCGAAATCCTGCCCCATCCGTTGCTTCAAGAGGGCCGAGACGAAGTCCCGGTCAAAGTCGTCAGGTATTTCAACCACGGCCACTACCTGCCTTTTTTTCATCGCTTCAATGGCCTCTTCCAATTCAGAAAACCTGTGCAGCAATATGATTCCATCTTCTCCGGTTGACAACTGCTCGAATGCTCTCATCAATATCTGTGAACCCAGCCCGTTCGACTCACCGCAGATCAGACCGACATCCAATTTCATCTTCCCTGGCTGTCCGATGTTCGAAAAGATGCTCACCAGGATCGTGAGTAGCAATATTGGAAATATGTAGATCCAAATGGCTGAATTGAAATCTCTTGTTTCTTCGAGAAAGAAGGCTAATGTGGTCTTGAAGATGGATCTTTTCAATCTCTGAGCTCCCTTCCAGTGAGCGCTAGGAAAACGTCCTCCAAGTTGGGTTGTCTGACCACGATGCTTTCCAGATGGATTTCTCTTTCTCTTGACAGATCCATGACCCGCCTCAGTGTTTCGACCAGGTTATCGGTTTTTAAAGCGAAACGTTCCTCTGCAAGGATGACTCTCTCTCCAAACATTGAAAGGACGAGTCTTCTATCGTCTTCAGAAAGCGAAGCTCTACATTCCACCAAGCCTCCACTTCCAAGACGCCGTATCAGTTCTGAGGGGGTTCCTTCTGCGATTATCTTACCGTGGTCCATGATACAAACACGGTCGGAAAGTCGTTCAGCTTCCTCCATGTAGTGTGTTGTGAGAAAGATCGTCTTGCCTCTCCCTTTCAATCGTTCTATCAAATGCCAAACGTGGCGCCTTGCCTGTGGGTCGAGACCGGTAGTTGGTTCATCCAAAAAGATGAGCTCAGGATCGTTTACCATAGCCAGGGCGAAGGCTAAACGCTGTCTTTGCCCACCGGAAAGATGTTTCACCATCGACCGAGACTTTTCAATGAGACCAACCTCTTCAAGTAGCTTTTGAACATCCAAGGAACGAGGGTAGAAGCTCGCGAAGAGTTCCAGTGTTTCCTTCACTGTGAGGTGTGGAAAGAGGGTAGTTTCTTGAAGCATCACCCCTATCCTCGCTTTTTGTGTCTTGTCATTATGTTCTAAGGATCGGCCAAGTACTGTTACCCTACCTGCATCAGCCTTGCGCAACCCTTCGAGTATCTCAAGAGTTGTGGTTTTCCCAGCGCCGTTGGGACCAAGTAGGGTGAAGACTTCACCTTTTCTCACGATGAAACTGATGCCGTCCACTGCTTTCGTCTGACCATAATATTTACGTAGATCCTCTACCGCCACGGCGGGATCGTTCAAGTTGACCACCTCTTTTTGTAATGATACCATGGGGCGTCTCAAAAATCAGTAAGAACCAGCAATATCAGCCACCTTCCTGTGAGAGCGATTGTCCAGGGCATCGAACATAACATAGAGGAGGAAGTGGTGAATCCCCACACTCACACAGCAAGCACTCGTTTTTTCCCTCGTTCACATCCACAAAACGACCCACGCAAAGATTCAGCGTCGTGCTTCAGCTTCGCTCTCATCCGCATCCGTGCGGCTTCGTGGTCGTTTTGTATGGATGCTCACTCGGCGCTCGTGAGGCTGTGTGATCGTGAGGAATTCTGTTAGGAGTTCAAACAACTTATATTTGCTTTTCCCTCGCTTGTATTCACAAAAAGACCTAGGCGAAGAGACAGAGGTTTTCACATTGCAAGAAAGCTTGTCTTGCGTAGCGCCGATGCGAGCAGTCGTACAAACGGGCAC
>QNAP01000180.1 GCA_003641795.1 Thermotogae bacterium
GAGCAAATAAGAATCGAACCCCAGGCCGGAGATAACTCCATCGCAAACAGAAGCTGTGACGCTCTTCGCTCTGAGCTCTTCTCGGGCATAAATGTTGGATATGTGAACTTCTACTTTCGGCACCTTCAATATTTCCAGAGCATCCCTTAGGGCAACACTGTAATGAGTTAACGCCCCCGGATTTATCACGAGTCCATCGAAGTTCTCTTTCTGGAGGCGATCGATGAGTTCGCCTTCGAAGTTCGACTGGAAGATCTCCACTTCCACGCCTTTTTCCAACCCCCAGCTTCTCAGAACCTCTTCGAGGTCGGTATAGAATCTACTTCCATAATACTCGCTCGGCCGCTTTCCCAGCATGTTCAAGTTGGGGCCGTTCATCACCAGTATCTTCATACTATCACCTCCGCCAACTCCTGCGGCTTAACCTTCACCAGCGAAACCCTTCCAGGTCCCATCACGAGTGGCACCTCGATGAGACGGGTGTTGAGGGATTTCTTATCGTTGATGAGCGTTTTCATCACTTGATCCACGGAAAGCTCGACATTGGGAAGCCGAAAGATGGAGGAAAGAATCTGACTCACCTCTTCGTGAAAATGGGCCTCAATCAAACCCTTGGTACGAAAGAAGCGGAGCTCTCTCTCGATACCCACAGCTACTGCAAGCCCATGCGATATATTTGAGAGTACCTCCACCACATGACCTACAGTGTGGCCGAAATTCAAAATCTTTCTGACTCCCGCATCGTTCTCGTCTTGCGCAACCACCTTCAGTTTTTCATTCACGGCGATTCGAATGAATCGTTCCAAAACGCCTACACGCCTCTCCAACAAACCGAACAAATGTTCACGAAAGGCGTCGTACCCGTTACCCGACAGCAAGCACATCTTGAAGAGCTCCACCAGCCCTTCCCTGTATCTGCCTTCGTCTAAAGAAAGCGTTGTCAAAGGATCTATTAATACCTCATCAGGCATCTTTACCGTACCGATCATGTTTTTAACTCCTCTGTAGTCAATGCCGTTCTTGCCACCTATAGCAGCATCTACCTGAGCCAAAAGTGTGGTGGGAAAGAACCGCACTCCAATTCCTCGCTTGAAGGTAGCTCCAACGAATCCCATCAGGTCTGTGAGAGCCCCTCCTCCTACAGCAGTGATAATCCGATCTCTGGAAACATCGTTTTCCATCAAATAATCGTAGCAGCGAAGAACGTGATCCACCGATTTTGCAAGTTCACCGTCGGGAAGGAGTTGCACGGTTGGTGGAAACAGATCCTCGTAGATTCTATGCACAGTCTCGGTGGTGAAAACAAGATCTTCTCTCGATACGCGTTTGAAAAGTCCCTTTCCGGTAAAAACAGGATGGACTGGATTGAACACTTCTTGAGGTTCCTCATCGAAGAGGCGAAGGGCTACTCTTGCAACTACCTCAAAAGGTTGGAGATGCTCCGTATCGATTCTGGGGAACTCTTCGTAAAACACTCTACGGCTTTCCCAGATCTTTGCAAGCTTACCTTTGACACTGCTTCCCTTCAACAATGGTCGGATGCTTGGATCAACCCGCTGAGCCAGTACAGGCGGAGGAGCGTACAGAAACACCGTTCTCCCTTCGTGCAACAACTGACGGTTTTCAGCATCCAGCACTACACCTCCACCCGTGGCCACCACGAGGTTGTCGCGTTGGCTCAATTCTCGCAAAAGGTCCTTTTCGCGGGCTCTGAAGTATCCCTCGCCAAATTCTTGGAATATCCGACTGATGGTCTTTCCCTCACGTTTTTTTATCTCCTCATCCATGTCCACGAAGTCCAACTCCAAAGAACGGGCCAAAAGCTTACCCACGGCGGTCTTGCCAGAACCCATCATCCCAACGAGGAAGACCCGCATGGTATCTCCTCCTGATGAAGTTGAAATTGTCGTTGCCGTACCTCTCCAGGAAAGCGTCGAGCAGCACCAATGCCAGCACCGCTTCTGCCACCACCACTGCGGCGGGTATCACCGTCACATCGGAGCGTATGTACGGAGCGGAAGCGGGCTCCAGAGTCTTCAAATCCACCGAACGCAGTTTCTTGGTGAGAGTGGGAATCGGTTTCAGATAAACCGTCACTTCGATGGACTCTCCGTTGGAGATGCCACCTTCCACACCGCCAGCGTTGTTAGAATCGCGTTTTACGCGTCTCTTTTCATGTAAGACAAACTCATCGTGATACTGACTACCAGTCACACTCACATCTTCCAACCCGATGAACACCCCTTTCACAGACGGCACCGCCATGAGATGTCCTGCGATACGAGCATCGAGCCTTTCTAAGGGATGCGAATAACCACCAAGGCCTGCTGGAACACCGTCTGCGATTACCTTAAGGCTCCCTCCAAGAGTTTCACCTCTGCGCCGAGCGTTTTCGATAACCTCCACCATTTTCCGTGATACCTGGAGATCCGGGCAATAGACAGGAGACTCGTTTCTCTTTTCCAGGAGCTCCGTGAGAACTTTCGGCACCTCCGCAGCTTTCACCGTTCCTATGGAAAGCACGTAACCGTAGATCCGTATACTGAATTCCCTCAAGAATTGTTTTGCCACACTACCTAAGGCTACCAGTGGTGCCGTAGATCGTGCGCTGGCTCGCTCCGTGTAAGCGTTGAGATCGGGCAAAGCGTACCTACACCAAGCTGCATAATCCGCATGACCGGGGCGAGGTACGCTTCGAACATCTTTTACGGGGTTTCCTGCCTTGTTGTGAACAGCCAATACCAGGGGGGCTCCGGTGGTCATTCCTCTCCATATTCCGGCGATCACCTCTGCTCTATCCCTCTCTATCTTCATACGCTCTCCTCTGCCGTGACCACCTTGGCGGCGCGCCAAATCTTGGTTTATTTCATTTAGATCCAGTGCAAATCCTGCGGGGAGGCCTTCTAAGACCCCCAGCATCATCGGACCGTGGGAGTCACCAGCGACGAGGTATCTCAACGCGTCACCTCCTCAAAGACTCGTTTGAAAACCTCTTCGTCTTCCAACAGTCCCCAAATTCTCAGATTTTCCACTGCTTGAAGACGAAGCATTTCTTCTCCTCCAATGACGTGAACAACTCCCACACCTTTTGCTCTTTGTTGGAGCGGGGTTTCTCCATAGACCACATCGTATACGAGGTGAAGGTGAGAAAGATCATGCGGCTCAATAGAGAAAATGTCTCCTTTCAATCCAACGGAGGTGGTGTTGATCAAAGACTTTACTCGCGGAAGGAGTTGCCGGAGTTTGGAAAGATCGTAGACCTCTAAGGGTAAGCCAAGCTTTCTGAAAGACTCCGCCAATCTCGCAGCGCGGTTGAACGTCCTGTTGACCAATATCACGTGCTTCATTCCCATCTTGCAAAGTCCGTACAAAACCGCTCGAGCTGCTCCACCCGCTCCCAAAACGAGTATGGGTTCTGAAACATCAACGTCCTCGAGAGACTTCACAAAGCCTATCCAGTCAGTGTTGTAACCTTGATTGCGAAAGACACAGTTCACCGCTCGAATGATCCGCGCTTCGTTTTGTACCTCCACGTGATCCAATATGCGTTCCTTAAAAGGGATGGTGACGTTGAATCCATCATATTCCCGAAGTATCCGACCGATCACCGTTTCGAACCTTTCCGGAGAGATCTCCACCGTCCCATACCTGGCCGAGATGCCCAGCGATCGAAAATAGCGATTGTACACAACTGGAGAAAGGGTATGCCCTAATGGATACCCTACAATGCACAGTCTCATGTCATCACCTTCTCCAAGAACTCGAAGAAACCAGGGAACGATATGGAAACACGGTCAGGATCTTCGATGACCACCCCTCTCTCAGACACCAAACCCGCCACGGAGAACGTCATGGCAATTCTGTGATCTCCGAAAGATTCGACCTTTCCTCCTTCTATCTTCTGTGGTCCTTCAACCTCGAACCCATCGGATCTCTCCTCTACCCTCACGCCCAGGTTTCTCAAATTCTTCACCACAGCCTTGATCCTATCGGATTCTTTCTCCCTGAGTTCTTCCGCGTTTTTAACAACCGTCCTTCCGTGGGCGAAGACTCCAAGGAGCGCCACTA
>QNAP01000181.1 GCA_003641795.1 Thermotogae bacterium
GATTGATACTGGAGTTGATGGGTAGGAGCACCAACGTGGTTCTGGTGAAAGAGGGACTGGTAGTGGATGCGCTCAGGCGCTCCGTTACGGAACAAAGAGCGATTCTTCCCCGTGCTCCATTTAAGTACTACCCCATGCGAGGTGTGGATTTCTTCCTTTCGGGTGATGAGTGGATCGAACATCTGCAAAAGAGTCGGCAACCCTTAGAAAAGGCTCTCTCTCAGGTGTTTGCGGGTGTCTCTAAACTTCTGGCACTGGAGATCGTTGCAAGAAGCGGTTTGGATCCTTACGAACGCGGTTGTGATCTTGAGGAACGAGAATTGGGAACCCTTGTTCGCGCAGTGCAAGGAGTACGGGAAGAATTCAAATCGAGACCTGGTTGTTACCTCTACCATGACCCCGTGGAGATCGCACCGGTTAGTCTGGTTTTGAGAGACGATGATCCGATCTACTTCGACGATCCTTCCAAAGCTTTGGCTGAATACTTGAAACTGCGTTTTGGAGCTTCGAACATTGAAAGCAAGAGAAGATCTTTGGAAAAGGCTGTGCGTGATAAGCTCAAGAATCGCCTCGTGCTTTTGGAAAAGCTTCGCAAAGAGTTCGAAGAAGCGGAAGGATTCGAGAAATTGAAAAAGAATGCCGAACTCATATTCGCCAATGCACACCGTCTCACCAGAAAGACCGCTGAAGTTCACCTCCGCGACTGGGAAGCTCAGTCTGAGGTGTCGGTGAAGTTAGATCCGTCGCTGACCCCCATAGAGAACGCAACGAAGATGATGAAAACTTATTCCAAGCTCAAGAGGAAACGCGACATGATACAAAGGCGCATGAAAGATGTGGAGCACGAAATACATTACTTAGAATCACTGGCAGCGTATATAGAAATGGCAGAGACTCGCGAAGAGTTGAGGATCTTGGAAGATGAGCTGGGGGAACAAGGTCTCCTCAGGTCAAAGGAAAAGCGTGGGAAAACACACAAACCTGCCAAGTCCAAAGAGATCAGATTGGGAAAGCGCTTCGAATTCGAAGGGTTCACCATACTGATGGGAAGGAACAACAAGGAAAACGATGCTCTTCGGCAATCTGCTGGTGCTAAAGACCTTTGGTTCCATGCGCGGGGTGTACCTGGTGCCCACGTTTTCTTGAAAGTGGATAGAGATCCATCGAAAGAGGCGATCGTCTTCGCCGCGCGGATCGCCGCCAGTTTCAGCCGTGCGCGGTATGATCGGAAAGTGGCAGTGGACGTCACGGAAGTTCGTCGCTTGAGAAAGCCGCCCAAGAGTCCCCCAGGATACGTGTTGTATGATAATGAGGAAACGTTGATGGTGGAGCCGCTGACCTTGGAAGAGCTGAAAGATCTCAAGGAGGGATAGTTTGAAGCGTTTATCAATCGACATAGGGACCCGAACGGTTGTTGGAATCTGTAGCGAATTCCAGGGGGACCGCATAAAAGTCTCCCAGGTGTTTACGGTGGAGCATGCAGAACGCGCAATGTTAGACGGGGCAATACACGACATAGAAAAGGTGGCTGAAGTTGTGCGAAAGGTAAAAGGGGAGATCGAGTCTCGTGCTGGAGAAAAGTTCAAAAGTGCTGATGTTGCTCTCGCAGGTCGCTTCCTACAAACCGTTATTGGAGAAGCGGCACTCCGATTGGATAGGCTTACTGAAATCACCTCCCAAACCGTGAAGCATCTCGAAGCCATGGCCACCAAGGAAGCGGTTGCTAAGCTTCAAAGCGAAAGGGAAATGTATTGTGTAGGATATTCTCCTCTCTTCTACACGGTCGACGGCGAGTGGATAAAGAATCCCGTAGGGCATCGAGCCAGCGAAGTCTACGTTAAGGTCATGGCTACTTTTCTTCCAAGACATATCGTGGACTCCATGGTACTCGCTCTCAAGAGAGCGGATCTGCATGTTGGTCATTTGACCCTTGAACCGATTGCTGTTTTAGAGTTGTTGGTGCCGCAAGACCTGCGTTTGCTGAATCTTGTAATCCTCGATGTAGGTGCAGGGACAAGCGACATAGCCATATCCAAAGACGGAATGGTAATCGGTTACGCCATGATTCCCAATGCCGGAGACGAGATCACCGAGGAGATCTGCAAGAACCACCTTCTCGATTTTCAAACCGCCGAAACGGTGAAGCGAAAGCTTGCCCAAGAAGCGGTTATTACTGCCAAGGATATCCTGGGCTTTGAAACGGAGTTTAGGAGCGAGGAATTGATCCGAGAGATCGAGCCCGTTGTTGATAACATAACAGAAGAGATAGCTGAAAGGATCGTATCACTCAACGGCAGACCGCCCGCTGCGGTGTTGGTAGTTGGTGGTGGTGCAAAGGTGCCGGGATTCACCGAGCGACTGGCTTTGAAGTTGGATCTTCCATAAAACAGAGTCTCTCTTCGGAGCGTGGAATCTCTCGACGTCGTAGAAGACTCAACGGGGGAACTTCGGGGGTCCGAATTTATCACGCCAGTAGCCATTGCACTGGCAGGGCACAAGTTTGTGGGAGGTGTTTTCATCTCCGTTACGTTGAACGGAAAGCCGGTTCAACTCTTACCCCTTGGTGAAAAGAGATCGGTATTGGACCTACTTCTCCAAAACGGTTACAGCTTGAACGAAGTCATAGCCAAACCTGCTCCTTCCATAGTCTATGAAGTGAACGGTGAGCTGCGAATCCACAGGGGAGAGCGTGGTAAAGATGCCCCGGTTTACATAAACGGAAAAGAAGCGTCCCTGAGAAGCACGGTGGAACACGGCGATGAAGTCGTGATAGGAACTCCTGTGAATGGGCATTTGGAACCTTTAAGGATAAAAGATGTAATTCCCTGCGTTGAGGTGGAGTGCAGCGGGGAGATCGTGAGAGTCTATCCCCCTGTGACGATTGACGGCGTCTCCGCCGATCTTGATACGACGGTGGAGGACTCGATGAAGATCGAACATCCACGATCGATGAAGGTCAGAGAGATACTTCAAAGGTTACCAAAAAGCCATTTGAAGATCTCTGTGAGCGGACGTTATCTCACACTCGATGCCGAAGAGTACCAACCGGTGGGAAAGGAACTCGAGGATGAGGTTACGTTGGGGGAGCGCCTGAGTGTCGTGAAGCGACGTAAGGTTTGGCGGGTGCGTGATGTGTTGAAAATCCCCGAAGATACCATTACGGTTCATTTCAACGGTGAACCTGTAAACTTACCCACATTACGAGTATTCGCCTCTGCTGATGGTACTCCTGTCGATCTGGACACACCGATAGAAGACGGGATGACTCTTGAAGTGCGAACTGAACGTGTAACACCCTCCGTGGTGGATCTCCTCGCGCGGCGAACCATTGATCCTTCAAGAATAAGAGAGTACAAGATCCTCGTCAACGGTGAACCAGCAGAATTCACAAGGACTTTGAACGAAGACGACGAAATTATTTTCGAGTATTGGGAGATCGTATGAGCGGGCAGATAAAAGGACTTGGAGTGGATATCGCGCGTATCGAGCGGTTCGATGCTCGAATGGCTGAACGTTTTCTCACGGAAAGAGAAAGGGAAGAGTACAGTTCGTTCACCTGTGAAAAACGGAGAAAGGAGTACCTTGCAGGACATTGGGCTGCAAAAGAAGCTTTTGTGAAGGCTTTAGGGACGGGATTTGGAAAGATTTCTCCAAAAGATATAGAGGTAGTGTATGATCAAAAAGGAGTTCCTTTCGTAATTTTCAGAGGGGAGTCTTTGGCGGGAAAAAGTTTGGTCTCCATTTCTCACGATGGTGATTACGTCGTGGCCGTAGTAGTACTGACAGACGATGTAATGAAGATGTGAAAAACCGTTTCAAATTCACAGAGATGAGATAATCTTTTTTTGGTAGACTAAACATGGGTGCATGATAGTTACTCAAAGGGAGGAGATCCTGTGACGAGGAAGTTCAGAGTAACAGTGCAGGGTAAGGTCTATGAAGTAGAGGTAGAGGAAATCGAGACGACCGAAGCGAGCTCAATATCGACTCCCGTCCAACAGGTTCAGCAGAGTGTTTCCGCCCCACCATCTCCACCTCCGCAAACACCTCCGCCCCAACC
>QNAP01000182.1 GCA_003641795.1 Thermotogae bacterium
CCCCTATGACCTTGCCTATGAAAGGAATATCACTGATCACGGGGATATGAATCTCTTCGATCTTGCCTATGAGGTCAGTCTGTCCGGGTCTGCCAAAGATGGGCTCCATGAGAAATCCCGTCACACCCTGAGCTAGAAGTATCAAAGCGGTGCCTGTCACTATCTGATTTCCATACCACTTAATGCTTGCCCAAGCGTGCAACCAAGCCATCCCGAGTCCCACAACGATAGCTGCCAAAATGCCAAGCCATGGAGAGCCAAAGTAAAAGGTGAAGACGATTGAGGTGAAGGCACCCATCAGCATGATACCCTCAAGCGCAATGTTGACGACGCCCGTGATTTCGCTGAATACACCTCCAAGCGACGCGAAGATGAAGGGAGTCGAAGCTGTAAGGGTGATTTTGTAGAATTGAGGATTTGAGAGTATGTCAAAGATCGCTTGAACCCATCTCAACTTTCCATCCCTGCCTCTCTTCTGTGGAGCTTCAGGTAGATCATGATCGTTCTGACAATTCTCTCGGCGGCTACCAGGAAGATAACGATACCCTGGACTATCATCACCACGTGTTTAGAAACTCCAAGAAATTGCATGGCGTTCGATCCCGTTCTGAGAGAACCTATCAAAAACGCCGCGAAGATGATGCCAATGGGGTTGTTCTGTCCTATCAAAGAGACGGAAATGCCATCGAATCCTTTGCCTGCAGTCAGTGCTCCGAGATAGCGGTGATGTACTCCCATAGCTTCAACCGCACCTGCTAACCCAGCCAGAGCGCCGCTTATAGCCATGGAAAGGACAATGTTCTTCGATATGCTGATGCCACCATATTCGGCTGCGTAGGGATTGAACCCCACGGCCTTCACTTCATAACCAATACTCGTTTTCTCCAGCAGCACATACATGATGACAGCGGCTATGACAGCGATGACGATGCCGCTGGTCAACTCCGTTGCTTGAATTGTGAGAATAGGAGGAAGTTTTGCCGATGGAGCGATCTCAGGACTTTTCGGAGTTCCAGATCCCACCGCTAATGGAGCTGCCACCATGTAGTTTCCCAGATAATAGGCGATCCAGTTGAGCATGATGGTACTGATGACTTCGTGTGCACCGGTAAAGGCTTTTAGAGCGCCTGCAATGGCTGCCCATCCGGCACCCACTCCCATACCAACTAGTAACGTTATGGGGATAGCGAAAACCGAAGGCATCCTTCCCAGATTCATAGCCACCATGGTGGAAAAGAGCGCTCCCATCGCCATCTGTCCTTCTGCCCCTATGTTGAAAACCCCTGCTCTGAAACCGAACCCCACTGCCAGACCCGTCAGTATCAGAGGTGTGGTCTTCACAATGGTGTTGGCGATTTCTTGTGTCCCTCCAAAAGCCCCCTTGAGCATCTCCCAGTAGGCCTTCAAAGGATCGTTTCCAACCAGGACGATCACCACAGCAGCGATCAGAAGTGCGATCACCACAGATAGGAGTGGAACGAGTACCGAATAGAACTTATAACGCTCTCTCATCGAGCTGCCACCGTCCCTTTTACTTCTTCTAAGGTGTGTCCGGCCATCATCAAACCCATTTCTTCCAGTGTCACCTCTTCAGGTCTTACTTCGCCGGTGAATCTGCCTTCGTACATAACGTATATCCTGTCTGAAAGAGACATGACCTCGTCGAGTTCCATAGAAACCAGGAGCACCGCCACGTTCTCGTCCCTGAGCCTCAAAATCGTTTTGTGAATGTACTCAATGGCACCTATGTCTAACCCTCTGGTGGGCTGGCTGACCACTATGAACTTGGGCTTACAGCTCATTTCGCGTGCTACTACAAGCTTTTGCTGGTTTCCACCGGAAAGATTCGCACTCGGCATCTGAGGGATCCTGGGACGAACGTCGAATTTCTCAAAGAGCTCTTCTGCGTATTTGAATATCACGTTATGGTTGAGAAAGCTCGATTTGCAAAAAGGTTCCGAGTCGTGTTTACCCAATATGGCATTGTAGTAATTTGGAAACTCCAATACCAAACCATATTTGTGCCTATCCTCCGGTATGTGAGCTAATCCAAGAGATCTGAGTTCTCGTGCAGCCATGTTTGTAACGTCTCGCTCCAACAGGGTGAACCTACCTTTGTAAGCCTTTCTTAGGCCCGTCAGCGCTTCGACGAGTTCTGTCTGTCCGTTTCCCGCCACACCTGCTATTCCTACGATCTCTCCGGCTTTTACATGGAAGCTGACACCACGCACGGCATCGAGGTTACGGTTGTCTTTAACCCAGAGGTCCTCAACCTTCACCACTACTCCATCGGGTTCTTTGGGCTCTTTTTCCACCCTCAGAAGGACCTCTCTTCCGACCATCAGGCGCGCGATTTCTCTTGGGTTAGTTTCCTTGGTTATCAGGTTACCCGTTACCTTCCCCTGCCTCATCACCGTGACACGGTCCGTTACTGCCATGACTTCGTTCAACTTGTGAGTGATGAAGATGATGGTTTTCCCGTCCTCCCGGAGTTTTCTAAGAATCTCGAAGAGCTCTTCCGTTTCTTGGGGAGTCAGAACAGCCGTGGGCTCGTCGAGGATCAATATCTCCGCACCACGGTAGAGAGTTTTCAATATCTCCACACGTTGTTGCATTCCAACGGGTATGTCTTCAATCTTGGCATCCACGTCAACTATCAAGCCGTAACCCTTCGAAAGCTCTTCCACCCTTTTTCGTGCCTGACGTAGATCAAAGACGGCTCCTCGCTTCGTTTCCGAACCGAGGACCACATTTTCTGCTACGGTGAGGTTATTCACCAACATGAAGTGTTGGTGAACCATACCTATGCCCACATCGATGGCATCTCTTGGCCCTTTAAGATACAACTCCTTGCCGAAGACGTAGATCTTTCCGCTGTCCGGCTTCAGAAGTCCGTAAAGCTGATTCATGAGCGTGGTCTTCCCAGCGCCGTTCTCGCCAACGACAGCGTGGATTTCACCCTTTTTAACCAGCAGATTCACGTTATCGTTGGCCAAAACACCGGGAAACCGCTTGGTGATTCCAATCATCGCAACCGCATATTCCTTGGGATCTAACTCCATATCACAGCCTCCCTTGAGTGTTAACAAGGGGGAGCTTACGCTCCCCCAAAACCGTTCTCACTTTTCAGAACGGGAATTCGATGGGCGGTGTCGTGAACGCGTCGAGAGCTTCCTGGGTGTCTGGTATCACGAGCTCACCCTTTTTAACCAACGCCGAGAGATACTCGAGCTCTGCGAGGACTTTATTAGGAACGAGTCCTTTGGTGTACTTCATCGGGCTTAAGCTGACACCTGCCTCCTTCATACCCAAGACTTTGAGACCTGGCTCGAAGGTACCTTCAAAGGCCCATATCACACCGTAGTATGCCGCGTTGTCGATTCGCTTCATGGCGCTACAAAGAACCGCGCCGGGAGCCATGTAATCCTGGTCTACGTCCACACCGATGGCGAAGAAGCCCTGTCCCGTTTTGTAGTAGTAGTCGATAAGCCCTGCAAGGTCTGACGTACCGGCCAACGATGTGAAGTACTCTTTGGCCGCTTCGATAACGCCGTTTCCACAAGCACCGGCCGCCGCAAAGATGATGTCTGCGCCCTGAGCAAATTGACTTACAGCCAGATCCTTCCCTTTCTTGGGATCGTCGAAAACGTTGGTATAGCCTTTGAGTATGGTGATGTTCTTTCCGTGGAGATCTGCATAGAGTTTTACACCAACCTCGAAACCGTAACGAAACCTTTCCACTGGTGGTATGGGAATGCCTCCTACGAATCCCACAACGTTGGTCTTGGTCATGGCTGCTGCGATGTAACCCACGGTAAAGGCTGTCTCTTGTTCCTTAAAGACGAATGTTATCACGTTGGGTGGATAGTTTTCAAGGACGATGTCGATGCCGACGAAGTACGTGTCGGGGAACTGTGGTGCCACCTTTGCCAGTGCGTCCGTCATCATGAACCCGACGGCAAAGACGACATCAGCTTCCTGTGCTGCCTTCGTGAGATTGGGGATGTAATCGGCTTGTTCGTAGCTTTGAATGACTTCCGCGTCGATGCCGAGTTCATC
>QNAP01000183.1 GCA_003641795.1 Thermotogae bacterium
GGACTACCTACAACGTTCTCGACGGGCACAAATCCAAAGTAACGGCAGTCAAAGCTCTCTTTCGAATTATCGCCCATGAAAAAATAATGTCCTGGAGGTACCCTGACCTTCACGGAACCCGCTGTGTCTTGCCAGATATAACGTTCGTTGTCATACTTCTTCAGATACTCCTCGTAAAAAGTATCGAAGTCCAGTGAATCATTATAGTACTTCAAGAACTGATAGAAACTGCTGGTAACAACACTTCTGAACTCGTCCGGATAGGCCATCATCCGCCAGAAATCTGGAGTTAGAAATATCCCCGCTCTGACGTAGTATCGGTTCTCAAAACCGGGCGGCACTTCACCATTCACCTTGAGCCTGTACATTCCAGTACCGGGAACAGGTTCCAGTTCGATCACATCGCCCGGTTTTCCTACGAGCCGCTTTACATACTTGACGTGACCACGAAACTGTACCGGTGAGAAAAGGTCCATGAACCTATCGAAAGGCCTCAACATGCTCAACGCGTTCTTGTCGACAAACGGCGCCCAAAAGATAACTGTGTCTCCAATCTGCGGCTCGCTGAGCTGGAACGTGATCTTTTCTATGAAGAGTCTATCACCTGGCATGATGGTGGGAATCATGGAGCCTGTGGGCACCATCATCGTTTCAAAAACAAAGACCCTGATCATGGTACCGAAGATCAGTGCGTAGATCAGGGCCTTCCCCCACTCTTTAAGCTCGTGAAGCAGCCGCTGGCGAGGAGTCAAATCAGTCCCTTCTCTCCTTGATCTTGAGTTTTCCTCGAATGTTACGGATGTAGTAGAGCTTGGCCCTTCTGACCTTACCTTTCCTCACCACTTCCACTTTCTTCACAGCAGGAGAATTGAAGGGGAAGATCCTTTCAACAGCTACCCCTCCAGCGGCGATCTTCCTCACCGTGAAGGTCCTTCCCATGCCGGAGCCACGTATCTTCATGACCACACCTTCGAAGACTTGCACGCGTTCACGAGCACCCTTTTCGCCTTTGCCCCCTTCCACGAAGCGAACGTGCACTCTAACCACGTCACCTGGGCGAAATTCCGGAATATCTTTCCTTATCTGCTCACCTTCAATTGCTCTTATCAATGCGTCCATCTACTTGAACCTCCTTTCTCACCTGTTCTCCTATCAATCTATCCAAAATTATAGCAACTGCACTTCTAACCGAAAGGTGATTGTAACCAGCGTTACCTCGTACCGGCTCGATCCTGTGATCACACATACTCAAGATTTCCTGTGGCATACCCCATCCCGTTCCAAAAAGGATAAGAACCGGCCCCTCTTCTTCCTCCATAATTCTCGACGCCTCAGCGTAAGTTATAACACCTTCTCCTCTCTTGGCAGAGGTAAAGAAGATTACAGGCTTGACTCCACACCTACGCGTCACATCCTCGAAAACTTCTTCTATGTAAGACTTCAACACCACGAGTTTCAGCGCCTCGTAGCGACTCGGATTTTGCAGTCTGCCAGGTCCCTTTGTCCAGTATTCAATCACGTTCGCCACGATCTGCTGCTGGGCTGGTAGATTGGTAACTATGTAATAATGGTCCACGTCGTATGTCCTGCAGGTCCTGGCAATGTCGTGGATATCCAGGTTCGTAACCGCTGTGGATATGATCCTTCCGTCTCTACCCAGCACGGGGTAATGCAGCAAACAAACGTTCAGCTCAGTCACGAGACTCTCCTCCAACCAGTGATCTCACCAGTTCAACGATAACGCGTTTGTCTTCTTCTGTCAGCTCCTTCTTCATGAAGAGATCGGGCCTTCTCAGTATAGTTCGCTTCATGCTCTCCATCTTTCTGTACATCTCTATACGTTCATGATCGCCCGACCGAAGCACTTCCGGAACTGCCATGCCTTTGTACACCGCAGGTCGAGTGTAAGAGGGGTGATCCAGCAAGCCGTTGTAAAAGGAATCTTTTAGCGATTCTTCATCTCCCATCACACCTGGCACGAATCGGCTCACCGCTTCGGCGATTACCATGGCGGCAAGCTCGCCTCCGCTGAGAACGTAATCTCCTATGGAGATCTCTTTGTCCACTATGGTCGTGACGCGCTCGTCTACTCCCTCATACCTTCCACAGAGAATAACCAGATTTTCCTTCTTCGAAAGCTCCATAGCCAGCTCGTTGTGGAAGACTTCACCCTGCGGTGTAGTCAGTATCACGTAGGGTTTGCCGAATCTTTCCGTGTACCAATCCACAAACCGGAAGAACGGTTCGGGTCTCATCACCATGCCCGGTCCTCCACCGAAAGGATAGGCGTCTGTGGTTCGATGCCGATCGGTGGTGAAATTTCGAAGGTTGTAAGCATCGAATTGGATCAAACCTTCTTCTTTAGCCCGTTTGAACACGCCACAGCATGTTAACGCTTCAAACATTTCCGGGAAGATGGTCACCACCGAAATCCTCACCAGTCACACCACCGCCGCTTTCTTGACCACGATCCTTCTCTTTGAAAGGTTCAACTCCACAACGTACTCCTTTACCAGAGGGACGAGCTTTTCCTCTCCGCCATCTGCTCGAACGACCGCTACGTCGTTGGAACCCGTTTCTATGAGGTCCACCACATGGCCAAGCTCTTCTCCATCCTCGTCGTAGACTTTGCTGTCAAGTATCTGGAAGAAGTAATACTCGCCCTCCCCCAGTTTTGGCAACGAAGTCTTCTTGACATAGATGTGCGTGTTTCTCAACCTCTCGGCTTCTTCGATGCTCGATATCGCTTCGAAGGCGATCAGATAACCCTTCGGCGTAGCCCTGACACGCTTAGCAGTGGTCGTCATTATCTCACGGCCTGCAGGCGTTGCTATGATCACCTCTTCAAAAGACGTGAAAATCTCCGCGATATTCTTCGGCAATATCGCTTTCACTTCCCCCAACAAACCGTGGGGTTTCACAATCCTGCCTACAACCAAATACTCCTCTGAAATCACTTTCACCTCACCACCTTGATGGTGGCATCTTCACCGGTCAAACGCCTGTACAACCGCGTGATAGCGTGGATGGTCCTTCCATCTTTGCCGATGACTTGTCCCACATCCTCGGAATGGACTACTATTTCCAACACCTTAGAGCCACCTTCTTCGAACTCCATCACGGTCACATCTTCGGGGTGTTTTACCACCGTCTTGACGATCTGTTCAAGCAATGCCTTCATTCCTCAGCCGCTTCCTCCTGCTCCTCCAGCGTTGATTCTTCAGCTGCCGATTCCGGCTGCCCTTCCTGGGCCTTCGACTTGCCGTACTTGATTTCGTGCACCCGTTTCAACACTCCGGCTTTCGAAAGGAGTCTTCGAGCTGTCTCGCTGGGCTGCGCTCCTTTTAGGATCCACTCCACAGCCTTACCGACATCCACCTTAACATCTGCAGGATCAGTGAGCGGATTGTAGTAACCGAGTTGATCGATGTAAGCACCAGTGCGCTTCTTTCTGGAATCCACCACCACGATCCTGTAGAAAGGTCTGTGTCTTTTTCCAAGCCTCATCAGTCTTATCCTGACCAAATCTCAGCACC
Source organism: Thermotogae bacterium (assembly GCA_003641795.1). Taxonomy (GTDB): domain Bacteria; phylum Thermotogota; class Thermotogae; order UBA12178; family UBA12178; genus UBA12178. The sequence continues at coordinate 3,537 of QNAP01000183.1, forward strand.
TCCCGAATCTGTCTGGATCTGTACGAACTCAGATATTAAAACCGAACTTCTTGAAAAGCCGCCTGTTCGATTTGAACTGCTTGAGCATCTTTCTGAAATCTTCGTAATTCTTCAACAGTCTGTTCACATCACTCACAGATGTGCCACTACCTCGTGCGATTCTTAGTTTTCTACTGTGGTTGATGATCTTGGGATTTCTACGCTCTTGTGAAGTCATGGAGTCCAAAATGGCGAGAGCTTTTTTCATATTCTCCTCGCCTTTGGCCATGTCCACTTGGGGTGCCCCGGGAACCATGCTCATTATCTCTGCAAGGGAACCCATCTTCTTAAATTGGACGAGCTGCTCTCTGAAATCGTCGAGATCGAACTCAAGCTTCTTGAGCTTCGATTCCATCTTCTTCATTTTCTCGGCATCCATGGATGCTTCCAACTTGTCGATGAGAGAAAGCACATCACCCATGCCCAAAATCCTGCCGGCAACACGATCTGGATAGAAA
>QNAP01000184.1 GCA_003641795.1 Thermotogae bacterium
GAGCATGAAGCTGAAACAGGATGTTGAATCTTCATGGAAGTGCCCGTTTGTAAGTGTGAGCGAGGAAAAAAGCGAAGCACAACATGCTTTCTGCAAAGTGAAAACCACTGTCTCTTCGCGAGGGTCGTTTTGTAGAAGCGAAGATGGTAAGAACGCGCACCAAACCTCTAACCTTTTCTCGTGTGCGCAAATGGTCACTCCGAGAGAAGGTTAGAGGCGATTCACCTTGGAAGCCAGCGTTACCTCCTTCTTGATCCCTTTTTACAGCGTAGCATCGAGTATCTTTCTGACCGTTTCCCAAACTCTTTCCGGATCGTCAGGCGCTATGTGAGACATGTGTTTGCAAGCGTAAACGCCCCAAAAAAGGATAGTGGAGATGCCTTTTTCTTTCGCTATCTCATATGCTATTTTCAATTCTTCCTCTTTCCCCTTGGGGATTTTGAACGCTTGTATCCAAAGATGGTGATCTTTCCCATGACGTTTTGAAAGATCTAGTATACGTTCGCTGGCGGATCCGACGAACTCCTTCAAAGGCTTATCGAAAGCGAGCCAGTAAGGATCGCTTCCCACGTTATCTATCGTTTCGAGTCTTACCAGGGCTTCGTAATCCCGAATACCAAAGGAATCTGACTCAATAGGCAAAAAGCAGAGAACATTCTTCAACCCTTTCTCTTTGGCATATGAAGTCATCTCTTCAAAGAAATCTCTCACACTTTCGCTTCGAAACTCAGAGACGTCATCGTTGTAAACCTCGGGCATGGGATAGCCATATCTTTCTTCAAAAGCCGAGCGGCAGCGCTCACATCTACATGTCCACTCCTTAGGGAAATCCACCGTGTTCATCTGAAAATGCGGCTCGTCCCAGAAGATCGCATCCGCTTCCGTATCCGCCACGGCGTCGATCCATTCCTTCATCCTATCTCTGAACATCCTCGAGAGAAAACAAACACCTCCGGTATACTCACCGAGGTTGTTGACCTGTCCTTCCTTGGGATTCATCTGTAAAAACCCGGAAAAAGCCTCTCCTCCAAACACGCCACCCCATCCCCAAGGGTCAACCCAGTTCTCGAAACCCATGTCTGAGCCGTAATTGATAAGCTCACTCATCGTTTCCCTGTAGAAAGCAAAATCGTTCTCGCTGTAGGTATGGACGAGTATGTCAAAGCCCATATCCCAGAGTCTTAGAAAATCCTCTCTCACGTGCTCAAATATCCGATTTCCGAAGTAACTCACTCCGAATTTCATGATCACTCCTCCTTCTTTTAGCTCAGTACTTGACTGCCCCCTCTGTGATGCCACTAATTATATATCTTTGAGCGAAGAGAAAGAGCAATATAACAGGTATCACCGCCAAAACCATCCCTGCTGTTGTGTATCTGAAATTCGTTTGAAAGGTGCTGTTCAAGTAAACCAAAGCGACTGAAAGAGGGTATTTGCTTGGACTGGAAAGAACGATAAGCGGCCAAAGAAACGAATCCCACCAGGTCAGTGTTTGGAAAAGCACCAGTGTGATCACAGTCGGCTTCACCAAGGGTGTCATGATCTTCCACCAAATGTAAAACTCTCCTGCTCCGTCGATGCGCGCTGCGTCTTCGAGGTCTCGTGGGATGCACAGGTAAGCCTGTCTCATCAAAAATATTCCGAAAAGGCTAACACTCTGTGGGATTATCACACCCGCAAAAGTATTTAAAAGGTGGAGTTTTCTCAGCGTCAGGTAGTTCACGATCAGTGTCCCCTGAACAGGGATCATCAGGGGGATTAAAATCAGCAATAGTGAGAACCTTTTCCCTGGGTAGTTCAATCTCGCCATTGGATATGCTGCAAGAAGAGCGAGGAACACGTTGGCGAAGGTTCCAAAACCGGCTATTATGATCGAATTCAGGTAATACCGTCCGAGTTCTAATACTTCCCACACTCCCACGTAATTTTCCAAGGTGACCGGTTTGGGTATGAGTGAAGGAGGGTACTTGAAGACATTCGTGCTCGTCTCAAGAGAGGTTTTGACCAACCAATAAAAAGGTCCGGCAGTGAGTATCCCTACACAGATTAAGATCACGTATATCAGTAGTTTTAACCATGTTGCTTTCTTGATCTTACCCATTGTAGCTTTGTACACCGCCTTCTTTGAATATTCTGAAGTTAAGAAGCGTGAAGGCAAAAACCACCAAACTGAATATCGTTGCTGCAGCGCTCGAATAGCCAAACTTGAAGTAGCGGAATGCATTGTTGTATACGAACATCGGGATGGTTTCCGTTGCGTGGTTGGGGCCTCCCCTGGTCATTGCGTATATCTCTCCGAACACATTGAGAGCAGCTATCGATGACATTACTGAGCAAAAGAATATGTAAGGCTTAAGGAGAGGAATTGTCACTTTGAAGAATACCTGCCAGCGTTTGGCTCCATCTATCCGGGCTGCGTCTATGTAATCCTGAGGTATACCCTGCAATCCTGCAAGGTAGATCATCATATAGTAGCCCAATCCTTTCCACATTGTTACGAACATAATGGAAAAGAGAGCTATGTTGGGATCGGAAAGAAATCCCACAGGTTCGCCCACCAACCCCGTTCCCAAGAGAAGATAATTCAGCACCCCATGCTCCCGGAATATCCAACGCCAGGTGAGCGCTACTATACTGACCGGTGTGACAACCGGCAAAAACATTAATAATCTAAGAAAATGTTTCCCACGGATTTGTGCATTGACAAGGACGGCAAGAATAATCGACGCCAGTTGTAGTGGGGGAACCACAAGAAGGTATATCAGACTGTTAAAAAAAGCGTTCCAGAAGTATTTATCGCTAAACAGTTTCTTGAAGTTCTCCAAGCCGACGAACTTTCCTTCTCCCAGAAGGTTCGTCTTGAGTGTTGAAAGTGCCACGCCGAACCCTATGGGATAATATATGAAAACGATCATTACTACGAGAGGTACCAAAAGGAAAAGATAAGCCAGTAGTGTTTGTTTAAGTTTCAATTTTTTGTGATAATTTCCCATCCTATCTCCTCTCATTCACCGAGTGCAAGGGGAGGACCTTTGGTCCTCCCCACATTTTAATCACTGTGAACCGAGGACCTCGTTCCAATATTGGGCACATTCTTTCAAAGCTTCATAGGCATCATTTTCGCCCAGAAAAACAGAGATGACGGCTTCTTTGAGTTTGTCAAAAAGCTCCTGTCTGTTTGGTATATCGTACTTGAAAACCGTGACACTCTTCAGGGCGTTGACTGCCGTCAATCTCGTCTTAGTTTCCAGTGTTCCATCGTCTTTGGAGAAGAATGGATCCTCCAAAGCCTTCTTGCGCGTAGGGAATATCGTTGCTATCTTACAGAACTTGAGTTCGTTGGCTTCGTTGGAAACGAATGCCGCAAAGTCGGCGGCAACTTCGGGATTCTTCGAACCTTTCACGATGTTGAGCGTTGAATACCAGCCACCATAGCGCTGCGACCTTCCCAAAGGCACTGGACCGACGTCGGAAATCTTGTAGACATCTGGTGCGTTGTCTCTGACCCTGTCCACGAACTGTGGACCAGTTATGAGCATGGCGAGTTCCCCAGACTGGTAGAGCTCCGTGGCCTTTGTCCACTCTCCTCCTTCTACAAGTTCTTTTGGAAGATAGCCAAGCTTGTACATTGTTGCCCACTTGTTCAATACTTGCGCATGTTCAAGTGTGTCGAAGGCCGCTTTTTTCTTATCCGAACTCAGTATCGGCAAACCGTCCCATTCGAACATCACCTGCGGGTCCTGAAGGATCGTTGGAAGCACCCCATACTTCCCGGTTTTTTCCTTGATGATAACGGAGTATGCCAGTACTTCATCCCATGTTCTGGGAGGATATTTTGGATCGAGGCCGGCCTTTTTGAATATTTCAACATTGTAGAAGTTCACATCGGCTGCGGAGTACCAGGGCAACCCATAGATCTTTCCACCCGTGCTTATGCCATCCAGCATAGAGGTGAAGTATTGGTCGAGTACCTTCTTTGGAAGGAGATCGTTCACTGGCAAGAGCACTCCCTGCGCTGCAAGATCAAGCGA
>QNAP01000185.1 GCA_003641795.1 Thermotogae bacterium
CAGCATGAGAGCCGCAAGTCCCGCGGTCTTCAACGCCACGGTTTTTCCACCCGTGTTGGGACCGGTGATTACGAGTATCGTATAGCTGTTTCCCACTTTGATGTTTACCGGAACAACTTTGGAATCCGGAATCAGTGGATGCCGCGCCTCTTTGAGGTCGAGAAGCTTTGTCGTGACAGGTTTTATCACGGAAGCCTTCCGTTCAATGGCGAATCTGGCGCGGGCTGCCAAGCTGTCGAGCCAGCCGGCCGCATCCAACATCTTCTTGAGAAGGTTGTGGTTTTCCACCACGAGGTCAGTCAGATACCGGAGAATCTTCGCAACTTCTTCTCGTTCGAAAGAAAGCTTTCGCACAAGGCTGTCGTTGAGAGGGATCAACTCTTCCGGTTCCATGTAGAGTGTTGCTCCACTGGACGAGGAACCAACAACGATTCCTCGAATCATGGAACGTCTGTCGCTCCTAATAGGAAGGACATATCTATCGAAACGTTGGAGTACGTTGGGCTCTTGAAGAGCTTGACTCAATTTGCCGCTGAGATAACGGGATAGTCGAGAATGGATCCCCTTTTCCAAGAGTTTGAGCTCTTTTCTGATGCGCTTCAACAGCTCCGATGCGGAATCTTTCACATAGCCATCCACGTCCACACACCGGTTCACTTCCGAGACGATCTGTGAAGGGAGAAGAATATTGGAAGCGAAGCGGGCTAATTTCCCATATTTATGAAGGGCTTTGATCTTTTCGACCACCTCTTTCACCACTTCAACAGCACCGGATATCTTGCGTAGTTCTTTTCCTTCTAAGACCGCACCACTTGATGCTTTGGAAAGAAGCACATCCACGTCTTCTAAACCTGAAAAGCTGAATCCGCCATCATAACGGAAGACATCCAAAGTTTCAGAAAGCAACTCGAGTTCCCTATCCAAATCTGCTGGCGGTTCTTCCTTTTTCAAGTGACGTTTCCCATAGATAGACGAAGCGTGACACACCACCTGATCCACGACTTTGTGAAATTCTAATTTGATGAAGAGATCGTTCATCGCTCTGCCTTCAGCACCCGCGCTATCTTTGGTGAGAAGTCTTTGCCCCTTTTCTTATCGTAGAAATGAATCAAAACGAAGTCTGCTACCAGACCTCCTGCTGCCAGCAAAAGAGCGGAAGTGTCGGAAAAGTTGAGGAGTTTTCCCAACGAAAGAAGTCCTATGAAGGTGATCATGGGAACGCCGTAGATTACGAACGCGGCCTTGATGGCGCGCGATTTCGGAATCCTCAGCTCCACGAGCTCGCCTTCGTGGATTTCCATTTCCCTTCTGGGCACTTTGAGTATAATCTTCTTAGTTTCGACGGAGCAACTTTCTCTAAGCGCGCACGATCCGCAGGCTGCCGCCTTGGTTATCTCTACGAGACATTCTTTTTCATTCACGGATATCACTTTCCCGTATTCAGCAAGCTCGTCCAGAATCTTACCTCCCCAGGTGCACGAATGAGATCTTACGCTGAGTTTGAAGCCCTGTAGTGAACCGTATTTCTCCACCAACTCCATTATACGTCATCTTTGGTAGATTTTCAATGATGCTCTCCGGATGATCGCCCCACGTCTTCACCAGCTTCTCCATCAGAAGCAACGCATCAAAGGTATTGATGAAGGTCATACTTTGATCTTTGAAAAGCGGGGCGAGGGTAGGATTCGATGCTAAAAATGTCTCTTCACTCTCTATATCGTAGTGGACGAAGACTTCCACCGCCTTCATCCACGGGTGGTCCTCGATGCTGTAAACGCCGTAACTTACCATGTCAGAGCCGAGAATCCTTCGAAAATCGTGATCGAGGTTCATGACTGTCTTTATCACTTTACTCGCTTGATCGAAGTCGCACACCAGAACCAAGGTACGCGGTTTCAGCTGCTCACATATATTGTACACTTTCTGAGGTGTCCACTTCTCATCGACGGTCATGATATAAGCGTTTCCTCCTTTATATTCGCTGATAAAGTTAGCGGCGAAATTCTTGGTATAGACGTAGTTGCGCTCATCCAAGACCAGTAACGCGTCGCCACCGTTCTCCATAGCCGCTCGGGCGAGCTCTCGTGCTTGGATTTCGTCGCTCACCGAGATGCTCACTAAATACTGCGTAACGCCCAAAACGGCCGGAGATGTCACCGTTGGAGAGATGGCGAGAATACGAAACTTTTCAAGGAGTGGGATCATGAACTGGGCTTGAGTGCTGTAAGTGGGACCGACGATCAGTCGCACACCTTCTCTGTGTAGATCCTCGACGGCTCGCTCTATTTCGTCTTTGTCAAAATCCACGGGTTTTCTTATGATGGAAAACGACAGCTCTCTCCCACTGTATCTCTCCGCGGCTTCGATCACGAGATCCACCATCTTTTCAAGATCCTTATGATAGACGAGGCCTACTTTGATCTTGTGCGAGGCAGTGTACCAGCTCATCAAAAAGACCAAAGCTGCCAGGAGGAGCAATCCGTAAAGGAGATAATGTTTCACGTTAGCTTCCTCCCAAAAGCGCGAAAAAGCGTTCGGAAAGGTATAGTGAAACAAAGGTACCAAGGGCGAGAAATGGTCCAAAGGGAATCTTGGTTTTCATGTTCACGCGCTTCCTTGCAAGTAGATAAAGCGCTACAATTGATCCCACAATGGACGCCACCAAGACCGCGAACAAGGTGCCGTAGGCACCGAGTAAGACTCCCATGGCACCGAGCAGCTTCACGTCTCCCATGCCCAGACCTTTTGAAAAAAACGCCAAAAGGTAGGCCAATACCAGCACCACAGCCCCTGTCAGAAGGTGAAGATACCAGGGTTCGCCTTTCAACACGTTCCACATCAGTCCAGCGATCAGCACGATGATTACCGAAGTATCGGGAATCGTGAGAGTTTCCAGATCGATGAAGGTCAGCACTACCAAAGACGCTACCACCAAGGCATTGAAAAGAGCACCCAGCGTATCGAAGACCAATCCACCTGCCATGAAACCAAGAGCTGTAAGAAGTTCTACAAGAGGATATCCCGGGCTTATAGGGTCTCCGCAATTCCGACATCGCCCCTTGAGAATTAGGTAGCTGAGTAAAGGGATGTTATCGTACCAGGCAATGGTGGCACCACAGTGGGGGCAAAAAGAGCGCGAAGGATCGTGAAGCTTGATCTTTCTAGGTATCCGGTAGATCACAACGTTGAGAAAGCTTCCCACTACCAAACCCAAGACGAACCAGATCACCGCGTTAAGCCACAAGCAGCCTTTTCCTCCTCTGTGAGAGCTTCGCAGATGACTCTGTGTTTTCCGTAGTAGAGCCACGAATCACTGTCTTTGTAGCGCTTGATTAGTTCTCGTGCTTTCTCCACCTTGCCGTTTTTCAGATAGGGAACCACCAGAAGGAGCTCAAAGTTCTTGCTGAGGTATCCCTTCTTCGTAGCCTCTTCGATGAAACGTTCCACCTCTTCGTATCTACCCCGCTTGAACATCACCTTGGCCCAGATCTCGACGTCGTTGTTATAGTGGGGAAAGCTCGCAATTATCTTGCTTTCGTAAGATTCAGCTTTTTGCCGTTCTTCCATCGTTTTGTAAAGTTCCGCGATTTCATACATGGCGAGGATGGATTTCTCATCCACTTTCAGAAGTCTTTCGAGGATGTCTATGGCTTTTTCAAGTTTGCCCATCTTTTCGTAAGCGTCAGCGATCATAAAATAGGTGAACTTGTGGTCGGGTGCTATTTTGATTTCCTTTTCCCAGCAATGTGCGGCTTCTTCGTACTTTCCAAGGTTGTAGAAATGATCACCCAGCATGGCATATGCGCTGACAAGGTAGGGGTCTATCTCCACGGCTTTTTTCAGCATTTCGGCGGCCTTCTCCGTCTCACCTTTTTCCATCAAAACGGATCCCCATAATTCGTAAGCTGGAGCGTATCTGGGATCGATTTTGAGCATGAAACGCACCGTTTCCACAGCTTGGTCATAAAGCTTCAAATCTGCGTAGTTAAGGGCTTCGTCATAAAGCCCGTTGAGAGACACGTGTGA
>QNAP01000186.1 GCA_003641795.1 Thermotogae bacterium
CGTGGTAGAGACGGTTAGGAGCATACTTGAGACCAATGGCGTGCCAGCGGGTCTGCATGGTCCATATTACGCATTTGCTCAGGAGCTAGCTAGGTTAATGTTCAGCCACTCTGGCGCTACCCTCGACTTCCTAGTGGCTGGCAAGAAGAGCTATTACGTGACGGCTCACGGCCTGGATGCCACCATACTAGACAAGATAATACTCGCTGTGCTAGGCGCGGTCCCACCGTACTAGAATTAGTGGCCCCACTCGGGGCTGTAAATCCACTCTTTTTTTACCTCCTCCCTTCCGCGCGAGATAGGCTTATTTCCATTCAACATATATACGATAACCGATGAAGGTGGTGATGTATACCTCAGAGAGGAGCGTATCGCTCCAGCGCGTCACTAACGACATCAGGGAGGTGCTAGAGGAGAATGGAGTAGAGGTTGCCAGGCTGGTCCTCTCGGCAGACGCACACCCCAGGAACTACGAGGACTGTGACGCCTGTATCATAGTCATGACGTTTGACCCCATCTGGGCCAAGCCCTTTTTCACGATAGCCTGGATCATACAGGATGAGGGGCTGAGGACCCTATTCTATACGACTGTGGAGGGCTATCCGAAAAGACATATAGGGGACCAATGGATCTACAGGGACCTCTCGTTTATAGCGAATAGCAGATACACCAAGACCAGGCTAGCAAAGGTGGGAGCTAGGGTGACAGATGTAGTTTACCATGGCACCAGGGTGGAGGAGATACGCGCCTTTTCATTCATGCGCCCCATCTTGCGTAGGGACATGGGCTTTAAGGATGATGATTTCATAGTTGGATACATAGCTGGCGCTTACCGCAGGAAGGGCCACGACATGTTCGCTGAGGCGATAAAGATAGTGGCAAAGAAAGACCCCAACATAAAGTTCTGCGTGATCACGCAACCTGAGGCGGTCCCAGCCTACTCACAGCTAGAGAACTGTGTCATATCAGATGAGTTCGGGCAGTTAAGCGAGGACTACATCTATGGATTCTACCACATGTGTGACCTATACGCACAGGCATCTCTGAGCGAGGGGTTTGGCTTGCCAGTCCTGGAGGCCCTCGCCAGCGGAACGTCAGTAGTTCACGCGGATTATGAGCCCTTGAGCGAGATAACGGATGAGAAGTGTAGCTTTAGGGTCCCAGTCAAGGCCACGGTCATCTATAGGGGGTCATACAGGGAGCACGTGGGCATAGACTACGAGCTTCACATGTACGATCCGGCAGAGTTTGCAGAGATCATCTTACAGGCAAAGGACGAGGTCCTGAGGGACAGGGATGAGTATAGCGCCAGGGCCTTGGAGCGAGCCAAAGAGTTCGACATAAAGAAAACATATATGAAGATCATAAGGCTACTTGGGAGGTGAGGAGGTATGTCAAGCAAGCGTAGGCGCAAGGCTAGCCAGGCGGTGGCCACGGGGGCAACCGCCCCATCGCCAGTCACACCGACGCCCAAGCGGGAGCTGACTGAGGAGGAGAAGGCGTTCCTTGGCGCGTTAGGCGACTTGGTTTCATCGGCTCAGGAGCTAGCATACGCGCTAGCGGCAGTAGATGCCGAGACGCTTGGCGATAACCCCGAGCTAAAAGAGGTCATTGAGGCCGCGAGGTCTGTGGTGCGTGCGGTCTGGCGATTCCACAGGCTGGTTAAGACCAGGATGGTGAGCACATAGCCATGGCCCTTGAGACCATAGATGTCTACGTAACCCCCCTTTCTCTGAATGTAGACGGGGCCAAGGTCACGATAATAGGCGTGGTCCCATACGACACCCCAGATGGAGAGAGGAGATATATAGTGAGTTGCCAGGTGGAGTGGAGGGGGTGGAGGTCCCCAGTATTCCAGCTCGATGTCGCTGACAACAGGGAGCTATCGATTAAATTGCGAGCCGAGATAGCCAGGATGAAGATATTCGTGCTGAGCGGGTATACACACCCGTTCGCCAAGGCGCGGTGAGCTATATCTTTTAAATCCCATCCACCCTTTTTCTGTATGAGTGATAGGTAATGGGGGAGGAGTTGCTACACGACATCCCCCCAGAGACGCTAGCACAGGTGGAGTTCACGCCAGATGATGTCGCTTACATAATCCAGATGTTAGACAGGATAGCATCCTTTGATGGCGCTAGGCTCAGGGAAGCCCTAGAGGATTTCGCTATGAGCGTGGAGATAACGCTGGAGGAGCTTGACCTGGAAGCCCTGGCACAGAGCATGTTTGGAGTAACCGATCCCATAGGGCAGTTGATGTCCTGGCTCTACGACAGGCTCAAGGAATTCTCCTCGTGGGTCACCAGCGCTGTTGACGCGTTAATAGATGAGCTTTGGAGCAACTACATCAGCCCTGGCCTGAGCGCGATTAGCGGTGCCGTCTCCTGGATCAGGACCGTAGTGGACAACATCTCAGCCACCCTCTCCACCATGGTGGACACGTTAAGCGATGTGGCCGAGACAATAGCTGGAATCCCAGGGGCGATAACGGATGCATTTACATCCTTTACCGCTACTATCCAGAACACCCTTGCGGGCATCACCACGACAATATCCAACATAGTGTCGGGGATAATAGACGCTATCACCCCCGCGTTATCGGCCATAAGCGGTGGCATCAGCACCATCATAACCACCCTCTCCAGCATAACGGCTCAGATAGTGAACGCCATAAGGGCCATCCCAGACGCCCTAAAGCCTTTCTTCAACTCTATAGTTAACGCGATATCGGGCATCCAGAGCGCCCTAGCTGGAGTGCTGGGGGCCATACAGGCCTTGCCAGAATCCATCCTGGGTGGCGTCAAGGGCATCATAGACACGCTGTGGAGCGGTCTCCAGTCGGCCTTTGGCTCATTAGCTAACGCCCTGTCGGCCATCCAGGGGGCCTTCGGCTCCCTAGCTAAGTCGATTACTGAGGGGCTAGGGGCGATAACTGGCGCTATAGACTACCTGCGTGGATACTTAGAGGGTCTCTTCAGGGCATTCGGCGATGCCGTGACGGGGGCCTTGAAGGCGGTCCAAGACGCCTTCACCAGCGCCATGCAGACCGTCAGCAACTGGATGCAACAGGCATCTGCCGCGCTACAGGGGTTCGTGAACGGCATCCTCAAGTTCCCAGAGTGGTTCCCACGGTGGTTCTACGACAACATCGCAAAGCCGATCTCAGACGCATTGGCGGGCCTGGCGCAAGCGATCTGGAACATGCTACCAGACTGGTTGAAGGATGCGATCATAGGCTTGCGACAGGCGTGGGATAGTTTCGTGAAGGGCCTACAGGACTTTCTTAAAAACCCGCTGGAGTACATCCAAAGGGGCTTCTCCTGGCTGGCGGATCAGATCTGGAAGTTGCTACCAGACTGGCTTAGGGGCGCGATACAGGCGCTCCAGAGCGCTTGGACCGCCCTCATCCTAGGCTTGCAGGACTTCCTGAAAGATCCTATTGGCTTCATACGGGCGAGACTGGAGGAGCTGTCCAAGTGGATATGGGATCACCTCCCAGACCCCATCAAGGGCGCTTGGGAGAAGATCAAGGACTTCTTAGAGAGCGCCTGGAAGTGGCTCACGGAGGACTTGCCAGGCTTCATAAACTGGCTCTGGGAGGGATTGCAAGAGTTTGTGAGCGATCCTTGGAAGTGGCTACGGGAGCACGTGGTGGAGCCAGCCTTGGGGGCGCTCCAATGGATGATAGAAAGGCTCAGGGGCGCTGTGGACTGGGTGTTGAACGCCATGGGCGGGGTCATGAACGCCATAGGCGGTGCCCTCTCATGGCTGGCACAGGCGCTGGGAGGGGCCTTGTCCATGGTGGTTGGCGCTCTGAGGGGCCTGGCGGTCACAGTCGCTGATGCGCTAGCGGGCGTGGCAAAGTGGATTGGGGACACCGTGAGGGGCTACATGGAGTCGCTGATCAGGCCAGTCAATGAGTACGTGGCGAGCACGCTAGGCAAGCTGATCAAGGGCGAGGGAGGGGAGATGGAGTTCACGGTGGGCCTGATCACCACCATGTCGA
>QNAP01000187.1 GCA_003641795.1 Thermotogae bacterium
CAACCTGGAAAAAGATAAAACGAATGTACGAAGAGAACAAAGAAAAATACAAAGACAGATACGTAGTGGAGCAAGTGATAGGAAAGATGAAGAACGCGTACGGGCAATAGGAAAGGACAAAGAACCGGAAATGGCGAAAAAGAGTGTTAGGGCAAAGGTAATAGCGTAGAACTGGGTGCAGGCGATGAACTTTTTGTGTTTCTTGTTAGAAGGATGAACATCTTATCACGCAGGTTTTCTACGTTATGCTTCCAGAAATTTTCGAACACACTCATGTTGGAATCTCATTTCAGTCCCAATGGTCTCCAATCTCGATGTCCACCTTCAAAGGAACCTTTAGTTCAACACAATGTTCCATAGTTTCCTTCACCACTTCTTCTACCTCTTTCAGTTCGTCTTCTGGTACTTCAAAGACCAATTCATCGTGAACTTGGAGTATCATCTTCGTCCTCTTGTTTTGTAGCTTCTTGTCTATCTCCACCATGGCGATCTTCATGATCTCTGCAGCTGTTCCTTGGACTGGGGTGTTTATAGCGATTCTCTCCCCTTCTTGTATCACGTTCTTATTTTTACTCTTAAACTGGGGAATGTCCCTCTTTCTTCCGAACAGGGTTCGTACGTAGCCTTTTCGTTTGGCTTCCTGCACGCATCGGTGGATGTACTCGCGTACTCGGGGAAAGGAGTTGAAATAGTTGGTTATAATCCTGCCAGCCTCTTCTTTGGACAAATTTGTCCGTGCTGCGAGACCGTATGGCGTTACCCCGTAAACGATGGCGAAATTAACCATCTTCCCCACTGAACGCATCCAATCGTCTACCTGTGACTCGTCGACACCGAAGATTTTCGATGCGGTAAGCTTGTGAATGTCCCTACCCTCAGCAAAGGCACGTATAAGATTTTCATCATCGCTCAGATGTGCCAGAACACGGAGCTCTATCTGTGAATAATCAGCGTTGAGGATCTTCCACCCTTTCTCCTGGGGCACGACGGCCTTCCGAATCTCCTTGGATTCCTTGTCTCGCTTGGGGAGGTTCTGCATGTTGGGCTCGGAACTGCTCAACCGTCCGGTAGCAGTTCCCGTTTGATGGAAGGAAGTATGTATACGGTTTGTTTTCGGGTTAACCATGTTGGGCAGTGCTTCCACGTAGGTGGATTTTAGCTTCTGATATTTTCTGAACTCCAAGATGTGCCTCGCCACATCGCTACTCGCCGCCAGTTCTTCCAGCACTTCCGCGCTCGTCGAGTATTTACCTCCTTTGGTCTTCTTCAAAGGCTTGAGTCCAAGTTTTTCGAAGAGCACGTGTGCTACTTGAGAAGGAGAGTTTAAATTGAAGCGCTCACCGGTCTCTTCGAAGACTTTCTCGGCAATCTTCTCCATCTTCTCTTCGTACTTGCGCGAGAGTTCCTTCAGGTATTCCACGTCGACGTAGACACCGGTAAGCTCCATCTTGGCCAGCACGTTCACCACTGGCATTTCCACGCGTTCGAAGACTTCTAAAAGTTCTTCTTCGTAAAGGCGTTTGGAAAGCACCTCGAAGAGCCTTAGAGCTATAACCGCGTCTTCGACAGAGTAACGAGCGGCTTTTTCCAAAGGAACATTCCTGAAATCTCCGCCCAACACGGTTGCAGTTACTTCCTTGTAGGAGATCATCTTGTATCCAAGATATTTTGTCGCAAGCTCGTCAAGGTTGAAACGTTTCTCGTTGGGATTAAGCAGATGTGCAGCGATCATGGTATCAAACTTGGGGACGTTCGGCTTCACATCGTTCAGCATGAGCACGGAGTAGTCGAACTTCAAGTTTTGCCCCACCAAAACGGGAAGATCCGGCTCCAAAAGAGGTTTGAGGACTTTCAATATTTCATCTACCGGAATTCCTTTCTGCTTCATCTGCCAAACGGGGACGTAGTAACCATGGGAGCCGCGAACAGCCAGCGAAATCCCCACAATCTCGGCTTCGTGTGGATCGAGGGAAGACGTCTCGATGTCAAAAGAAACGAGGTTAGACTTGTTGAGTTCTTTTACCAACGCTTCCAACTTGTCCACAGTGTTCACGATCTCTACGGAAAAAGATGCCGAGTTGTCATGAATGCCCAACTCGTTCATGATTGACGAAAATTCCAACTCCTTCAGCACTTCTAACAGTTCTTTCTCTTTAAATCCTGAATATCTGTACTCTTCCCATCTTGTCGATACCGGAACGTCCACAGACAGTTGTACAAGCTTTTTACTCAGTTTCGCTGCTTGCTTGCCGTCTATCAAGATCCTCCGAAGCCGCGGATTCAAAGCGCGTATGTTTTTGTAAATATCTTCCACACTTCCATAAGCCTTTAAAAGTTTCTGTGCGGTTTTGGGTCCTATCCCCTTCACCCCGGGCACGTTGTCTGCTGTGTCCCCCGCCAAGGCGAGATAATCGATCATTTGCTCAGGGACTATACCGTACTCTTGTGACACTTTATCCCTGTCGTAAATTGCTATGCCTGTGACACCCTTCACCGTTCTGAGAATCTTAATTTTATCATCTACAAGTTGGAGGAAGTCTTTGTCCGTAGAGACGATGTATATCTCGTCAAAGAAGTTCCTTCCTTTCATTGCTAAGGTGGCTATGGCATCGTCGGCTTCGAAGCGATCCACTTCTACTATGGGAAAACCCATGGCTTTCACCAACTTTTTGATGTACGGAATCTGGGTTAAAAGGCTGTCGGGGGTTTCTGGCCGTTGGGCTTTGTACTCCTCAAGAAGCTGGTGACGGTAGGTAACCGTCTTCTTATCAAAAGCGACGACTGCGTAAATCTCATCTTCCTCTCGAAACCAATCTTTGAAAAACCGGATCATCATCCTTGCAACACCGTAAATGGCGTTGGTAGGTAACCCCTTTGAAGTTGAAAGCGAAGGATCGAGTGCAAAATATGCGCGGTAAGCCAATCCTGTGCCATCGAAAAGAAACAATTTTTTCATACTCTTTCCCCCAATCAAGGTCGAGAGATACCCTTTCGAATATAACACGGGGTGTTTTGGTTTTTTACCGCACTAAGGTATTGGGATTCCCACTTTAACGTTGACGATCTTGTCGTAATGGCTGATCGCGGCCAACTCAGCTCGAGGAGCTCCAAGAATGCATCGGCAAGCTGAAGATTTGAACGACGTCACAAGGTATCGAAATCAAAGTCGAGATCAGTACAATTTTTGGCAAACACGCCAACCCCATACAAGGCGCAAAAACTCGATGTTTGGAGTTTCTAACATATAATCCATCTTTGAAAAGTCTTCATCTCGTTCTTTGGCAAATCGTTGCAGTACTTGGAGGATATCCACTCCAGTGTTAAGGTTTATCTTCGCAACTTGTTTTAGTTCCTCTCGTGAGGGCATCCCTTTGCGTTCCACTTTTTCGTTTCTCAGACCCACAACCAGCTGGAATCCACCAAACATGTCAGCGAGTTTTGATGTGAGCTCCTTTACAGTCTCGTGATGACCTTCGTTGACCGCCATGGCTATCTGGAACTTCAGTCGTGTCGGCTCATCCACATTCGTCAGATCGAAATTCTCTCCACAAACCGCTTCTCCCTGTGCCAGAACGTTGTTGATGAGCTTGCAGTACGGGAACTTCTCCACCAACTGCCGCAGGTGCTGGAGTTTAAACTCTCCCCGAATGGCCCTCTCTGCAACCAGAGCCGCCATGGCACATGCACTGTGCTTTTTTTCGCCAACATGCTTTCTCAGGGTTTCCACTCTCGTTTCATCGTCGTATCCAGCGGAGTGAAGCAGCAAGTAAATTGGAATGGCATCCTTAAAACGACTTGTCCGCATCAATTCTGCCAAGTGTTCTGCTGCTTTATCTCTCTCCCCATGGTACGTGGCCAGCAAGAATCCAAGCCGGGGATCATTCGTGATCTCTGACAAAACTTGGAGCACCTTTTCAGCAAGGCGAGGCGCTTCGTATCCGAAAAAGAGTACTTCTGCTAAGTAGAGCAGTGTGAAGGGATGAGCAGCAAACTCCTTTACC
>QNAP01000188.1 GCA_003641795.1 Thermotogae bacterium
ATGCAAATATCCGATACATTGTGTCTTCTCAGCAGAGGAAAACGCTGGAGAGCTGGCTTTCTTCACCTTGGGTAGAAGAACACTCACCAGCGGATGAACGGATCATTGAATTGGCGAAGAGAATGAAGGCTGTGATTTTGAGCAACGACTCATTTTCCGAGTACGATACCAGCGGATTGAAATTCCTGAAGTTCGGGGGACGAAAACGATGTTGAGAGTGGAAGAATTCGATTACGAACTCCCTGAAGAACTCATAGCGCAGAAACCTGTCGAACCCCGAGACCTCTCCAGGCTGATGGTCGTGAACAGAGAAACCGGAAAGATCGAACATCGCATTTTCAGAGACATCATTGAATACTTGAAACCTAACGACCTCTTGGTTTTCAACGTAACTAAGGTAATACCTGCAAGACTCTACGCTCGGAAGATTACAGGAGCCAACGTGGAGATTCTGCTTCTTGAGAAGGTGGATGGACGGAAATGGAAATGCCTCGTGAAGCCAGGAAGAAAGGTGAAGCCTGGAACGGAACTGATGGGCACGACTTTCAAAGTACGGTGTGTAGAGCGCGGCGAAGAAGGCACGAGAATCTTGGAATTTGACGACGTCGTCGAAAACATTATAGAGAGAGAGGGTAAAACGCCACTTCCTCCCTACGTTCATGAAGAGATCGAGTTGGATAGTTACCAGACGGTTTACGCCAAGGTCGCAGGATCCGTGGCGGCTCCAACAGCAGGCCTTCATTTCACTCCCGAACTGTTGGATAAGATTCGCTCTATGGGAGTTGAGTTTGCCGAGGTAGTTCTCCACGTAGGCATCGGAACTTTTCGCCCTATCAAAAATCCCTTCATAGAGGAACACGAAATGCACAGCGAGCGCTACATGATCGACGAGGAAAACGCATTGAAGATTTGGAAAGCGAAAGAAGAAGGGCGGCGGATCGTGGCGGTGGGCACCACCAGTGTGAGGGTTCTTGAAACTGTGGCTATGGAAGGCAGAAAAAAGAGGTATCAAGGTGAGACCTCTCTTTTCATTTACCCTCCCTTCGAATTTAAGATGACGAACGCCTTGATCACCAACTTTCACCTGCCGCGTTCTACTTTGCTGGTGCTCGTGAGTACCTTCGTTGGCAGAGAATTGGTGATGAGAGCTTACTCCGAAGCGATAAGGGAACGATATAGGTTCTACTCCCTTGGAGACGCCTGTCTCTTCGTTTGAGTCGAGTAATTCGAAGAAAGGTGGGATGTCTGATCGTGGAACTCGTAGCAATACTTTTAACAGGAACAATTGCAGGATTCCTCAATGTCTTGGCGGGAGGAGGTTCACTCATCACATTGCCGATGTTGAGCTTTGTGGGGCTTCCTCTGGACATCGCCAACGGCACTAATCGGATCGCCATATTGATGCAGAATTTGGTGGCAACAAACCGCTTTCAAAGGAGCGGAGTGAAGGTCCTTGGATTGGGGCTGAAGCTCGGCTTAGCCGCGACCGTAGGGGCGCTCGTTGGAACACAGATCGCTGTTAGTTTGGAAAGAGAGTTCCTGGAAAAGGTTGTCGGCAGCCTCCTGCTCATCATGGCCGTTCTTCTCGTGTTCCGGCCGAAGATGTGGACAGAACCGAAAGCGAGGGCAGGTAATGTCTTTCTACGCTACGGAAGTCTGGCAGCTGTGGGGATTTACGGTGGCTTCATCCAAGCGGGAGTCGGTTTCTTCATTTTGCTCCCGCTTATCCTCATGGAAGGGCTGGACCTGCTACGTGCCAATGCGGTAAAAGTCGTCATCATATTGGTGTACACCGTTCCTTCTTTGATCCTCTTTTTGATCAACGGCAAGGTCCATGTAGGCTATGGAATCTTTCTCGGAATAGGAAACATCCTGGGTGCAGAGTTGGGAGCACGGTTCGCCGTTTTGAAAGGATCGAAGTGGATCAGGGTGGTGTTGCTGATTGCGGTGATCTTCGGTGCGACGAAATATCTGGTTTCTTGAAAGGGCTGAGTGGTATAATGTGAAATGCATGGAAACCGCTGGAATGAAGGAGGAGAGAGAAGTTTGGGAGTAAAGCGAGTGGCGATCCCTCGTGATATCACCGTGGTGGAGGTGTTGGGGCAGTATGACCGCAGGGCACGGTTCCTGCGGAAGCACTTTGGTGTCGACATAACTGTGGTGGACGATGAAATCTGGATCGTGGGAGACAACGAGGAACATCTGGAAAAAACCCAAAAAATCCTGTCGGAAGTTATGGAAATCACCAGGGAAGGCCACATCTTGTCGTGGGAGGAGTTCCGATATATCGTCGAAAAAGGTGATAACGGCTCTGGCAGTTCACGTCGACATCAAGGTAAGAGTGAAAAGCAAGCACAAGAACCGCTCGTTGCATCGAAAGTCAAGGCTTGGACTGAAGGTCAAAAGCGGTATATCGATGCAATGAAAGATAACGAGATCGTCTTTGCAATAGGTCCAGCAGGGACCGGGAAAACCTACCTCGCCGTGGCCATGGCGGTGGATTATCTCAAGAGCGGAAGGGTTCAACGCATCATTCTCACGCGCCCCGCCGTGGAAGCGGGCGAAAAGCTCGGCTTTTTGCCTGGAACTTTAATCGAAAAGGTCGATCCCTACCTTCGACCGCTCTACGACGCGCTCCTTGATATGATGTCTCCAGACCGGGTGCAGTTTTACAAAGAACGTGGTGTGATAGAAATCGTTCCGCTCGCTTACATGAGGGGGCGAACGTTGAACAACTCGTTCATCATCTTGGACGAAGCTCAAAACACCACATATCAACAGATGAAGATGTTTCTCACACGCATCGGATTCAATTCGAAAGTCGTGGTGACAGGTGACATAACCCAGATCGATCTTGAAAAGGGCAACGTTTCCGGTTTGGTGGAAGTGCAAAAGATACTGAAGAATATCGAAGACATCCAGTTCGTTTACCTTGAGGAAGACGATGTTGTTCGCAATCCTTTGGTGAGAGAAATTGTCAGGGCATACGATCGGTTCGAAAGGGAGAAGCAAAAATGAATCGACCAAAGCTACGTTTCGATGCACTCAAGCGGCTTCTGAATATACAAGTACCATCCGTTCTCGTGGCAGTTATAACATTCCCAGCTTTGGTGGCGTTGATCACGTTGGTTCCCCGCATGCGTCCAAGTCCGTATTTCGTAGAGCTCCTCCTCGTATCCTACTTGGCGTCCTTCGTTTTTCTTGAATACCCTATGAGAAATAACAAGCTGTTTTCACTCCATCTTTCTTATCGCCTGACGCTTTACCTACTTGTACTTTTTGACGTGTTCCTTTATGTCCTGGCTTACAACTATTTAGGACTTGCAGGTGTGCCTACTTTCCTTGGTATTGGGCTTATAACGCTCCTTTTTGGGCCAAGAATCGGTGCTTCCAGTGCCGTCTATCACAGCATCGTGATGGCTTACGTTGCCGGCATGTCCATCCGAAGCTTCGCATGGTTGGTAGGTGTGGGCGTGCTGACAGCTTTCTTACTACGCAACGTATTTTACCGTTCAACAGTGGCCAAAATGGCGCTTTACATGTCTCTGGTAAACACGGGTTGGTACGTTCTTAACCGTCTCGGAATGGGGTTGGGGCCAGCGTTCCGAGAGTTTCTGTTCGCTGTTGCTAATCCCCTTGCCTGTTCGGTAATTTTAGTAGGGCTTCTACCCTATGTCGAACTGGCAAGCAGAATTTACAGCAACATAGGACTGACGGAGCTCGGTAATCTCAGTCATCCATTACTGAAATTGCTTTCTATGAAGGCCCCCGGCACCTACTTCCACAGCGTTATGATGGCGAACATCGCGGAGATGGCCGCTGAAAGTATCGGTGCGAATCCTGTACTGGCGCGAACAGCCTCATATTATCATGACATAGGGAAAGTGAGGCGTCCCGAGTATTTCACTGAAAACCAATCAGGAAGGGAGAATCCTCACGAAAAGCTTTCACCATGGGTCAGCAACTTGGTTCTTAACGAGCACGTC
>QNAP01000189.1 GCA_003641795.1 Thermotogae bacterium
AGTTAAAGGTATGGAAAAGCTCCGTTTGGATGCCTTGCTTGTCCATCAAAAACTGGACATCGTCGATGATGAGAACGTCAATCTTTCTTCGGAACTTCTCGCGGAAGGTTTGGAGCTGTCCCGATTTGATACTCTCTATCATCTGATTCATGAACTCCTCACTGGTGGTGTAAATGACTCGAAACTCTGGCCATCTTCTCAAAGTTTCGTGGGCGATAGCTTGGGCTAGGTGGGTCTTGCCAAGACCGACCCCACCGTATATGAAGAACGGGTTGAATCTTCCAGGCTCCGATGCCACTTCAACTGCCGCGGAATAAGCGAATCTGTTACTTTCACCGACGACAAAGGTATCGAATGTGAAGCGTGGGTTCAACTCGCTAAGTACCACAGGCTTCCGACGGACGAGAGGCCCGGTATCGGATGAAGGTGGTTCCTCCTTCGACTCGATGGGCAGGATTTTAAACCGTGCTTCAGGCCCAAGAACGTCCTTTACTGCTTTTAGAATAACCTTTCCATACTTCCGTTCGAGCCAATCTTTGATGAAAGGGTTGGTGACCTGAAAGACCACGATTTTCCCCTCGATCTTCGACACACCGAAGGAACTGAACCACGTGTTCCACGTTTTCAAAGAAACGCTATCTTTTATAATCCTGAGAATTCTGGAGCGCATACGATTCCTCCATGCTGAGGGGTGATAGGAAAAGAGGGAGCGTAAATATGATAGCAGAGTGACCCCCCAACTTCAAAGGGACACGTGTGTATATCCCATGCTGAATTCTTGTTCAGATCTCAAGTACACTGGAATGATAAGGTTTCTTTAAGGTTTGTCAAGACATGTTAAGGGCGGAAGACGTTGTGGATGCGAGAATTACTCGATGGATAAAATCATGAATCGATTTTGTTGTACCGTTTACCGCAGCTTCACACAGAGTTATCCAAGAAAAGCCGTCCATACTCAGTCTAATGACAACTCGACTCAAGAACTCAACTCAAGTGTCGTGACACTATGTGGAAAGCAAGAAACGAGGCAAGAAGCAAGAGTACGGTAGAGGTAGTCATGTAAACCAAGGGCATGGAGAGTCTTGACATACTCATGTTCACCAATGCCAACTGTTTTACCACCTTCACGGCCAAGGTCAAGGGAAAGAAATTCAGAATTTCCCGCATTCGTTCTGGCAGAGCCGACAATGGTATGAAAGCACCACTGCCGAGCAAGAGTATTGCACCCACTGAAGTAGCCATGAAAACGCTCGACCGGCGTGATTTCAACATGACGGAGAGAACCATTCCCATGCTCACAGACATGCATACTGCCAAAAAGCTGAAAAACAGCATTTTCGAGAAATTCCCGCTGTAACGAACACCTAAGGCTGTTGCGAAGGAAAAGATGGCAATCGCCTCTAACATTCCAAGAAATACGTGAGTTGCATACTTTGCCGCGGCGTAAACCCACAGAGGTATTGGAGCTACAAGGACTCCATCGAGACCTCCTTCCTCTCTGTCTTCACCAAAGGACCCTGCAATACCGATGAGGGAGATCAATACCGCAGACGCTATCGCAATGCCAGGAAAGACTAAATCCTTCAAACTGGGAGCATTACCGTTGTTAGGATCCGAAGGGATGATCAGTTTCAACTCAGGTGGCTTGATACTCGGATCGGCCTCGATGTTCTTCAACAACTCCGGGTCTGTGAAAAGGGGAGAAGCTCCCAACTCGTTGAGTACACTGTTGAGCGTTTGATAGAGAGCCACACTGAGTTGTGGATCTTCTAAGCCTGCCACAAAGACGACTTCACTGGGTTGTTTGAAGAGAATCTTTGCAGCAAAACCCTTTGGAATGATGATACCCGCGTCAGCTTTGCCGTCTTCCAAGGACTTATAAAAATCATGAGCGTTATCAAATTTGAGGATGTTTTCCCAGCGAAGAAAGGAAGATACGAAGTTCACGAGATAACGCCCCAAATAGCTATTGTCTTCGTTGTAGAAAGCGAGCCTCAAAAACCTGAGTTCGTTGCCAGGTACGAAATAAACTCCAAGCAGAGCTATGACAAAGGGAACGGCTATCATGATCGCTAACAAAAGGGGACTTCTGATGTGTCTGAGCAGTTCCGCTTTGAAGACTGCAGAGAATCGTTTCATAATCCTACTAATATCAAAACTGGAATTTTAAGCTCATCCCCACAGGGTAGCCTGAATACAAAAATTTAGATAAAGAAAAATAGCGGCTTTCCAAACCTGCGAGGACATCGAGTTCCAGGTTACTGAAGGCAAAAGAGAAGCCCGCCAGGACTTTCACCGTCGTGGCCCACTCCTTAAGATCGTAGCTTGAGAATCCTCCTCGACCCAACAAGACGAAGGATATACCTTTCTTAAGTTCCACCCTGTATTCTGAAACAGCGAGATAAACGTCTAAAAGGACTTTGTTCTGTACAGATCCGCCATCAAGCTGCATGGGCCACGTCCCCAAAGCCAGACCAAATCCCGTTTTCATCTTTTCGTCAACGCGCCACAGAAGCGACAAGTCGAGAGTCACTACATCCTTGACGGTGATATCTGACGCTGGCGCGGTTGTTGGAGACGTGCTTGGCGAGAGAGAATAGTCAAACGTTAGATTCAAATTTACAGCAGCAAGCCCACTTCCGCCTGCAAGGATAAGCAATAGTAGCAGAGTTAACGTTTTCGTTGGCCGTAACATCCTGATCCCTCCCGTCTCTTCTGAATCAATCATACCACGGAGATTTTAAGATGCATGCTGAGAAAGGACAATAGAACGAAGGACCCCCTGTGATATAGCACAAAATATGGTAAACTCGTATCGGAGGTGTTTTGCCTGACATCCGAAGTCTTCTTAGAGGTCATGAACACCGGTTTATTGACTCTCTTAAAGGTGGTCGCTCCCGTATTACTCATAAGCCTCATTGTGGGCTTGGTGATAAGTTTCTTTCAGGCTGTCACACAAATACATGAGCAAACCCTCACCTTTGCGCCAAAAATTCTAATAGTCTTTCTGACTCTCGTTTTTCTTGGTGGCTGGATACTTCAGCAGATCGTTGAATACGCGTACGAGATACTCACTCGTTATATGGCTTTAATCTGAAAAAACGGAGAAGTACAATAGAAAGGGTGATGTGGCGTTGATGTTTGGAAGAAGAGAGACACGGGTGATAGAAAAACTCCAGGAACATCTCAAACTCACAGGTTCTTTGCTTGAACTACTGAAAAGCCTTATCCGTTCTGCTTCCGAGAAGGATTGGCAAAAGGTTAAGCAATACATGGACGAAGCTCACTCCATCGAGCACACAGCAGACGTAGTGAGAAGAGAGATGGAGGGAGTACTCTACAGTGGCGCCTTCCTGCCCAATTTTAGAGCGGATTTGTTGAATCTAGTCGAAGCTCTCGACAAAATCACGAATATTGGGGAAACGATCACCCATCAATTCGCGCTCGAGAAGATCGAAATTCCTCTTGAACTCACTGAAAAGCTGCTACTCCAAGTGGATTTGGGTATGAAGACTTTCAAAACATTGAAAGACAGTATCACAAGCATCTTTGAGGATCTTGAAAGGGCTGCAGAACTGGTCAAAGAGGTGGAAGAACGAGAACGTGAAGAAGACAAGGTGGAGCTTGAACTGATCGAGGAGATCTTCTCCTTAGACATTGAACTTGCCAAAAAGCTTCAGCTCAAGCAAGTAGTGCTCAACCTTGGCGACATCAGCGATCTGGCTGAAGACTGCTCGGACATGGTGGAAATCATTGTCTTCAAACGGAGGGTGTGAAATGAAGGTGTTGTTGAAGGCAGATGTTCCAGGAGTTGGAAAAGTTGGAGAAGTAAAAGAAGTGAAAGATGGTTACGCTCGCAACTATCTCATACCCAGAGGCCTCGCCATTGAAGCTACAAAAAGCGTGTTGAAGACCTTGCAAACACAGAAA
>QNAP01000190.1 GCA_003641795.1 Thermotogae bacterium
ATGCGGCTTCGAGGTCGTTTTGTACGGATGCTCACTCGGCGTTCGTGATGCTGTGTGATCGTGGGAGATCCTGAAGTGGTGGAAGGGGAAGTGTTCGCTTCGGCACGATTGCCCAAAAGCCCCACCTCTGAAGGGAATCATACCACGTTCTTTTCTCTAACCACTTCGCGCTCGAATCTTTCCAGACCAAGATCGGAAATATCGACATGAGAAGTTTTGCCGTGAACGATCATCTCGGCCAGTGCTTCGCCCACGGCGGGTGCCAGCATGAACCCGTGTCCGCTGAATCCGACAGCGTGGAAGAGATTTTCCACACTTCGTGCCTTACCGATGATAGGCTGTGCATCGGGAGACATGTTGTAATGTCCCGACCAGTGGCGGACGATTCTCAGACCTTCCAAGAAGGGAAAGATCGCGGTGAGTTTTTCGGCGATCTTACGTTCGAAATCTAACGTCACGTTGTAGTTTATCCCTGGTTTTTCCTGGGGATCTCCCTGGCCCATCAAGAAGGAACCGTGAAGCGTCTGGCGAATGTAGAAATTCTTCGAAAAGCTCATGACCAGCGGGTCCATGAAGTTCTCCACAGGTTCCGTGACCAGTATTTGATGACGAAAGCTCGTGGTGGGGAGGTCGGTACCCGCCATCCTCGCAACCTCTTTTGACCATGCTCCCGATGCGTTGACAACCACCTCACAGGAGAAGTAACCGAGATCCGTGTGCACACCGATGATGTTGTTCGCTTTCCTTTCAAGGGCTTTTACCTTCGTGTGAGTGTAGACTTTCACACCGAGTTCCTTTGCTTTGTGTATGTAAGCGAAGTTGGCAAGATGTGGATTTCCATGGCCGTCGGTAGGACAGAACGTGGCCAAAAGAACGCTTTTTGCGTTCACGTAGGGGAAACGTCTCTCTATTTGTTTTGGTGACAGTATCTCCACATCGAGGCCTTCTTCGCGTTGCATTTTAACGTTTTCTTCAAAGGTCTTGGCTTCTTCCTCGTTGTAGGCTAAAAGTAGGTATCCCCCTTGTTTGTATTCGATATCCCATCCCAGCTCCTGGAGGAACCGTTCGAACTTTTTGACGCTTCTCATCGCAAGGCGCACGTTCCCACGGGTACTCCACTGCTGTCTTATACCTCCGCCACATCTTCCTGTAGCACCACCGGAAATGTAGCCTTTTTCGAAGAGCACGATCCCTTTCGTTCCCATCCTCGCCAGGTGGTAGGCTACGGACGCTCCAATGATGCCTCCACCGATGATCGCTACAGAGCTATGCTTCATTCTTTTCACCACCTTTTAAGGATGAAAAGGGTATGGGAAAACTTGGCGGTCTCGAAGTTTGGGGAGGTATTTCGGACGGAGATCGCCCTGTGGCACGAGCGAGGATGTTGGAAACCACTGCAGAACACGTCCTACCTCCACACGGTCCCATACCTATGCGCAGATACCTCCTCAGCTCTTCGTAATCCGTGAACCCCATCTGGATGGCTTCCATGACCTCTTCTACCGTCACGTCTTCACAGCGGCAAACGTACGCCTGGGGCTTCTTTTCAGGCATCACCACCTGGCGCACGTTGGAGGCCAAGTCTTTATCTACCACAACGTAGACCAGGTGGGTGAGGTTTTTGGACTTCACCACTTTCTCCACCACGGCTTGAGATATCACGTTTCCCCGGCGGTCCAAGGCCAGCACGATATCCCCCTTTTTCGGCAAGGGAAGGAGTTCGTAAGGTACTCCCACCAGAGATGTGTCTGCAGTGTGCTCTTCCTGCACCATGAAGATGGCCAATCCTGGACAGGCGGTGGCACAGATACCGCACCCAGTGCATCTTTTGTAGTCAACCCTTGGTGGGTTGTTAACATTCTTTCCCACCACGATGGCCCCCACGGGGCAGGACGTTTCACACGGGTTGCACGGAATGGGCTGAGAACACTCGATAACGGGCTTGAGTCTATCTTTTGGGCCAGAAACATTCGCAACTTTATCGAAGGATGAACCTTTGTAGTGAATCCCCATTCTTTCCAAACCACGTCGCACCTTTTCAGAGGTGGGGCCACTTCTGAAGATGGCAAGTTTCTTTTGAAGACGCTCGATCTCTTCGGAGAGATCGAGTCCCTTCACTTCCTCTGTGATGGTCAATGCCGCGATCTTTCCTTCGATCATGGCTGTTGTCGCTTCTTCTATTCCTGCAAGATCTCCTGCCACAAAGAGGTTATCAACGGTGGTTCTCATCCGCTCGTTGCGACGGGGAACATGTCCGCCCAGCTCTGGAACATAGCTCAGCTCTGCCCCTGCTTGCATTGCGAGCTCGATGCTTGGAGTCAATCCCACCGCGACACAGATGACGTCCACCACGAGCTCTCGTTCCGTGGAGGGAATGGGTTTGAAAGATTCGTCAACCTGCGCGATCACCGCGCCTTTAACCCTTTCAGTACCGATGGCTCTTGTTATCGTGTGGCGCGTGAGTATGGGTATGCCCAGTCGCCTCACTTTTGCGGCATGTACCTCATACCCTCCGACCTTATCTGTGATCTCCACTATGGCAGCGACCTCTGCCCCCGCTTGATAGAGCTGATAAGCGAGTATCAAGCCGATGTTTCCGGACCCCACTATGAGGAAGCGCTCACCTGGCATCACGCCGAACTGGTTCATCAACGTTTGAACTGCGCCCGCACCGTAAACGCCCGGAAGATCGTTGCCGGGAAAGGGGAGAAACCGTTCGCTGGCTCCCGTAGCCACCAAGATGTAGTCGGGATCGACATTCAAAACCTTTTCCTCGTCCCTATCGTAAATTCCAACCGTGTCTTCGTAGATTCCCACCACCGACGAGCGAAGGAGAATAGAAACGGTTGGAAGAGACTTCACTTCCTTTACAAGTGTTTCTGCGATTTCGAAACCCCTTCTGGATGCGTAGAACTCTTCATCTCCAAAGAATTTGTGCGTCTGTTTTACCAACTGACCTCCAAGCCTTATCCCCTCATCCACCAACAGTGTTCTAACGCCGTGTCTTCCCGCCGTGATGGCGGCGCTCAAGCCGGCAGGTCCGCCACCGATTATCAACAGTTCGAGGTTATCGAGGTCGTTTTCAACGTTCCCGATCTTCAACGTTGACCACTCCTCTGTCTCTTTGAAGGTGAACGTGCATCCCCTCTCTGACCGGCGTCATGCACGCACGAACGTTGGGTCTTCCGTCTACTTCCACAAGGCAGGAAGAGCACTTACCTATAGCGCAGAAGAGTCCTCTGGGTTTCTTGTGGCGAAGAGAAAGTCTGAAGGCATCGATTCCGTTGGCGATGAGGGCGGCGGCGATGGTCTCATTTTCGAAGGCTTCTACAGGGGTTCCCTCAAAGTAAAATGTCAACCGTTTCCCGCGAGAAAAGCGTAGGATTGGGTGGTTTTCAATCCTCATCTGTCCCCCTCCTCTTTCTCTCGATCTCCCCAAAAGAGATTCTACACCATCTTTTGCCGTTCTTTTACGGGCACAAGTAAAGAGATCGATGAGTTCACAAATGGATATGAAGATACTTATCAGACCACCTTGCATCTGCCCGCTACTTCATCTTTTACCTTAGATCCATCCAAAGACTTTCCAACTTTCTCATCCAGTTCTTTTGTTATCTTGGAGACCGTCTGTGGAAGATATTTCTTCACCACTGGTCAGAATCCTTTCAGAATCTCCCACGATTACACAACCTCACGAGCGCCGGGTGAACATCCATACAAAACGACCTCGAAGCCGCATGGATGGGGATTCGTCACCACTTCCTTCTTTTTCTTTCACATTGCAGAAAGCATGTTGTGCTTCGCTTTATTCCTTGCTCACACTCACAAACGGGCACTGCCATGAAGATTCAACATCCTGTTTCAGCTTCATGCTCGCTACATCC
>QNAP01000191.1 GCA_003641795.1 Thermotogae bacterium
GAAGTGAGCTGCGCTTGCTGATTTCTGAGACCACTACGATTATGACTGCCGAGATCAGCAGTTTCAAGGTGTATCTGATCATTACGAAGCTTCCTCCGAGATCTTGAGAACTGCCGCACCGTTGATCAGAGATCTTTTCAGTTTTAAAAGGGCGTCGTTAGCAGCATCCAATGGGAAAACCTCAAAATCAGTCCTCACGGGAACTTCTGCGGCTATGTTGAGGAATTCCTCGGCATCCTGACGTGTCAGATTGGCAACGCTGCGGATGGTCTTTTCGTAGTATATCGTCTCGTAATTCATTTGTGGGATAGGAGTCATGTGAATGGCATTGATGGCGAGGGTTCCTCCTTTTTTCAAAGCGTTCAGAGCGTACGGCACGATCCAGCCCGCCGGTGCGAAGATGATGGCACTGTCAAGCTTTTTGGGAGGATCATCTTGTGCTTGACCAACCCACTTAGCACCAAGCTGGAGAGCGTGCTCTTTATGTTTCTCACTGCGTGTGAAGACATACACCTCGCAATCCCAGTATTTGGCCACCTGTATTGCGATGTGAGCCGAAGCTCCGAAACCGTAAAGGCCCAGGCTCTGTCCCGGACGTATCTGGCTGAGCTTGAGGGATCTGTATCCAATGATCCCCGCACACAGAAGTGGAGCAGCTTCGACATCTGCGAAACTTTCCGGAATGGCGAAGGCGTAGTCTGCCTTTGCTACAGTGTATTCGGCGTAGCCTCCGTCACTGTGCAGACCCGTGAATTCGATCTCATCACAGAGATTCTCGAGGTGATTTCGACAGTACTCACACTTTCCACAACTCGAATGAAGCCAGGTTACGCCCACACGCTGTCCAATCTTCCGTGTTTTGACGTCCTCTCCCACTTCGATAACGGTTCCCACAATTTGGTGCCCCGGGATCACAGGGAGTTTTGGGAGCTTCAAATCACCTTCGACGGTATGTAAGTCTGTGTGACAGACACCGCAGGTGAGCACCTTCAGCAAGATCTCGTCTTTGCCGATCCGAGGAATAGCCACTTCTTCCAACGACAAAGGCCGCGATTCGATAGAATTGGGGCGGTGCAGTACCATGGCTTTCATCATATTCGTCATCGCTTCGCCTCCTCAATGACAACCCTGGCAAAATCCATAGCCGTTACACCACTCTTTCCCATCTTTTCGGCCAGATCGGGTGTGGCGACACCTTTCTCCACCACATTTTCTGCGGCATTTCTCAGTGCTGAAGCCGCCTCATTCCAGCCGATATGTTCCAGCATCATCGCAGCGGAAAGCATCAAAGATAGGGGGTTCGCATACTTGGGGTTCTTGAGTCTCGGCGCCGTACCGTGCGTGGGTTCGAAAACCGCGCATGTGTCTCCTACGTTGGCACTTGGAGTCACACCTATTCCTCCAACCTGCGCTGCGCAAGCGTCGGAAAGGTAATCTCCGTTGAGATTGGTGGTTACGATCACATCGTAACGCTGAGGAAAGAGGAGCACCTGTTGGAACATATCGTCTGTGATGCGGTCATTGACCAGAATTTTTCCGTCTTCTGCTTCTGATTCTTCTTCGAGGCGTACATGCTCACGAAATTCGCTCCTTGCCACCTCATAACACCAGTTTCGAAAGGCTCCTTCTGTAAACTTCATGATGTTGCCCTTGTGAACGATGGTGACAGCACGCCTGCCGTTTTCTATTGCATAACGCATGGCGGAACGCATCAAGCGCTTCGAGGCGCGTTCGCTTATGGGTTTTATACCGATGCCCGTATCTTCAGAGAGGTTTATGTTGAAACTTTCCCACAAGAAGCTGCGAACGCGCTTGGCTTCCGATGACCCCACCTTCCATTCTATGCCGGCGTAAACGTCCTCAGTGTTTTCTCTGAAGATCACCACATCCAAAAGCTCGGGATTTTTGACCACGCTGGGCGTTCCTTTGAGCCACTTCACAGGCCTTATACACGCATAGAGATCGAGTTGCTGTCTGATCTGTACGTTGAGGCTTCTGTAGCCCGTACCCACAGGAGTAGCCAAAGGCCCTTTGATGGCAACACCGGCTTTCCTTATCGCTTCCAAGGTTTCTTCTGGTAGCGGTGTACCTTTATTTTCAAGTGCTTTCTGGCCTGCCAACGCTTCCTTCCATTCAATACGTTTGTCTGAATACACTGCTCTAACCACGCTGTCGACAGCGAAAAGAGTTGCTTCCATTATGAAAGGGCCGATACCGTCTCCTTCTATGTACACCACAGGTTGTTCCATCGTTACCCCCCTCAGATACGGTAATCTCCATAACGTCGAATGTACTCTTTTATGCCCCCCAGTTTCAAGATACCCATCATGAAGGGTGGAAGGGGCACGAAACTATATTCATCGCCTGTTGTGAGATTTTTCAACTTCCCGTTTTCCAAGTTTACTTCCACCTCGTCTCCTTCAGAGATTCGATCCACCGCGTCAGTTTCCACAAGTGGAAGACCTATGTTTATCGCGTTTCTGTAGAATATACGGGCAAAACTTTTTGCGATCACGGCCGAGACGCCCGCAAGTTTTATGATCCTCGGTGCGTGTTCCCTTGAAGAACCCAGTCCGAAGTTCTTTCCCGCTACGATGATATCACCAGGTTTGACCAGCTTTGGAAATTCTTCGCGCGCATCTTCGAGAACGTGCTTGGTAAGTTCGAGCAGGTTGGTGCGAAGGTGGAAATATCTGCCAGGGGCTATATGGTCTGTAGAAATGTTGTCACCAAATTTCCACACTCTTCCGCGTATCATCACGAGTTTTCACCTCTCACAAGAATTCTCTTGGGTCTGTGATGAACCCGGTTATGGCCGATGCGGCTGCGGTGGCGGGCGAGGACAGGTAGATCTCCGCAGAAGGGTTACCCGCTCTTCCCTTGAAGTTTCGATTTTGTGTGGACAGCACCCTCTCGCTATCAGCTGGGATACCCAGATGTATACCCACACAGGGGCCACAACCCGGTGGAAGGATGACCGCACCAGCGTTGAGGAAGATCTCAAAAAGCCCTTCCTTCAAGGCTTCGAGATAGACGTTCAAAGACGCCGGCTGGATCAGCAGTTTTACATGGTCAGCCTTCTTCTTACCTTTCAATATAGAGGCCGCTAAGCGCAGGTCTTCGATTCGACCGTTGGTGCAGGTACCTATGAAGACCTGATCGATGCGAATACCTTTTGCTTCCGCCGCTGGTTTTACGTTGTCCACGGTATGAGGAAACGAAACCATGGGTTCCACAGATGAAACGTTGATTTTGTGAACTTCTTCGTACTCGGCGCTTTCATCAGGGGTTACCTCTTTAAACTCGTCTTCCCTGTCATACGTGGATAAGTACTCCCTCACCTTGTTGTCTGTAGGCATCATTCCCGTTTTTGCACCAGCTTCCACTGCCATGTTGGTGATGGTCAGACGCGACTCCACCGATAGCTGACGCACAAACTCACCATCAAATTCCATGGCGCGGTAGGTGGCTCCGTCTGCACCGATTTCACCGATTATCCACAGTATCACGTCCTTGGAAGTGACACCGCTTTGGAGCTTCCCTGAAAGTTCAAATCGGATGGTGTATGGTACCTTCAGCCAGATTTTACCCGTGCCGAAGGCCAAAGCCAAATCGGTGGAACCCATTCCCGTAGCGAAGGCACCCAAAGCGCCGGCTGTACAGGTATGCGAGTCAGCACCCACCACGATATCTCCAGGTCGAGCGTAACGTTCCACTACGATCTGGTGACAGATGCCCTCTCCCACGTCCGAGAGCGTCGCTTTGTACTCCATAGCGAATTCTTTCAAAAGCTTTTGCGCGTTGGAAAGCTCCTTGCGAGGGCTTGGTGAGGCATGATCTA
>QNAP01000192.1 GCA_003641795.1 Thermotogae bacterium
GGGAGATGTGGCTCTCCATCATCCAGTACAGGCTGGAGTGGTGCCACGCGAAGTCGGTCTACTCCCCCTCCGAGGAACTCTCCTTCAGGTTCACCGTCGACGAGGGCTCGGAGTACGTCACGGACTTGGAGATCTCCTACGCCATAGTGGAGCAGTTCAACGGGACCGAGTGGGTTCATAATGTCCTTGAGACCGGGAAGGCGACCTATAATGAGGAGCTGAAGGAGTACGAGGTCACGGCGGAGGGCGTCACTGTCGTCGAGGGACACAAGTATAGGCTCTCCCTCTCCGTCGGCCAGAACACCTACGACTGGTGGTTCGAGGCAGGCGACACGCCGGTGGTCCTGAAGGCTCTCTCCGAGTACCCGGTTCACATAGAACTCGGGATCAGGGACTACCCACCCTTCGTCTTCACCTGCGACAGGAAGGTCGTCATCATCGACGAGGAGGCCTACTACACGAAGATGCGGCTCCCCATCGCTGATGTAGACTGGATCCACCTCTACTACGACAACGTATCGACGCCAGCGATGGACATCTTCGAGAGCTGGGAGATGGGACCCAACGCCACAGCCCTAATCGACCTTAACGACACCTTCGTATCCTTCACCGCGGTCCCTGCCGGCGAGATCAGGGGCGTCATCAGGGACGATGAGACCGGTGAGCCGCTGGGGGACGTCGAGGTGCTGGGGATACCCATCAAGTACGGCGAAGCCGCGAGGTGGGCCTACGCCCGATCAGACTGGGATGGCTCCTACAGGCTCCCGGTCGTGGCGGGGAGGGCCTACCTCCTGAGGTTCTCCTCCGCCCTCTACGAGGTCTACAAGACGGATAACGAGACCCATGGCTATCGGGTGATGGAGCCCGGGGCGGTGGCGACGGTCGATGTGAACCTGACGAAGGTGCCGACGGGCGTCCTGACGGGCGTCGTCTTCTGGGACGTCGACGTGGACGGGGTCTACAACAGCTCCATAGATAAGCCCCTCTCCGACGTCTGGATCGGCTTCCACGACTACTCCTGGAACTGGCTCGGTGGCGTCACCACGGCGGCGAACGGGAGGTACACCTTCACGGTGAGGGCTGACACCTTCCTCCGCATCACGGCTTGGCTGAATGAGACCTTCCGCTCGAGGCCCATCGAGGGAGTCTCGGTCGCGGAGGGGGAGACGCTGAGACTCGATATACCGCTGGAACGGGCGATCATCATCAGGGGCCGGATCGAGGGACCCGGGTGGGTCGACTGTCTACTCCTCGACGGGGACTATAATATCGTGGATAGGATCGGCGAGGGCGGTGGATGGGACTTCCAGTGGAGCGTCCCCGCCTCCGTGGAGACCCTCCTCTTCCGGACCTGGGGGGACTACTACCCGACAGAGGTGTCGCTCCCCAAGGTGAAGACGGAGGAGGAGTACGACATAGGGGTCATCGAGATGAACGCCACGACCCTGGACACCTGGTCCTACATGAAGGACTGGGACGAGGAACGTCAGCCAGGGGAGTCCGTCCTCTTCTACGTCGAGGCGGTGAACCGGTCGAGCTGGTCCGATAGGAGCGTGGAGGGGCTGGAGGTCAGCTACATGCTCTGGGACTCGACGGGGCGGTTCCTCGGCAGCGGCACGGGCGTCTACAAGGACGGGCGATACTTGGTGAATGTCTCCATCCCGCTGGAGGCGAAGCCGGGGCCGATCGAGCTGATCTTCATGGCGGAGAACGCCTCTCTCAACTACTACGGGGTATGCGGCGGATGGTTCCACATCACGACGCTGAAGATCGTGACCCTGAAGGAGGCGACGCCCTACTCGACGGAGGAGTCACCGACCTTCGCCTGGCTCGTCCTCAACGCCTCCAAGCTCCCCGCCAAGGACGTCCACCTCGAGTACGAGGTCTACTCGACCTCTGGCGCCTGGGAGCAGATAGCCGCTGGGGACATCAGGGGGAGCCCGACCGGCGTCTACAATATCACCCTCCCACCCCAGGAGGAGGGAGGCTACCAGCTCCACGTCGTCTTCGACAAGCAGCTTGACCGATGGATATGGTTTGACGTCCTGGAGAACCTCACGAAGGTGAAGGTCTATGGACACGTCACGGACAAGGACGGCAGGCCCGTGAAGATGGCGGTGGTGGACCTCAGCGGGGGGTTGGAGGACCCCACGGGGAGATATCCGGGGGGCTACTGGGTCCACTACGTCACCATGACGAACGCCTCCGGCTACTATGAGGCCTTCATCCCCAAGGGAGGCTATGGGGTACACGTGACGAAGGGCTCGATGAGGACGCTCCCTGAGTGGCTCTGGATCGAGGTGCCTCCAAGGGTCTTCGACTTCACCCTCTACCAAGTCGGCTTCCTGGAGGGGAGGGTCATCGACCCGCCTCTGGGACAGGAGCCTGAACCAAGTCCTGAGGGGCCGATCTGGGTCGCGGTGACGATCAACGCGACTCTGACCTGGACGAACCTCTGGGACGCCTCCACGCCAGATCAGCACCTACCACCCTCCGGCATGACCTCCTACCTACCCGGAGTGGAGGTGGGAGACGCGGCCAACTACACTGTCATGGTCTTCTTCGAATCCAACGACCCCTCCGTCATCGAGGAGATGAAGAACCCGCCGGAGAACGAGACCGGGAGGATGCCGAGGAACGGGACGATCACCATCACGGTCCTCGAGGTCGACGGGAGCAACGTCACCCTCCTCTTCAGGGGCTACGACGAGAACGGCGCCCTCAGGGAGGAGTACCTCTACTGGATCGATGTCGAGACAGGGGACACGATAACAGAGATGGAGGGACCACCCATCTTGGTAGCGGCGAACCTCACCGCCGGAGACCACCTCTTCAACTTCCCAGAGGCACCGGTGATAGAGGAGACCGTCGAGAGGCTGGTGACGGGGAAGTGGAGGCTGGCTAATCTACTCCACCAGAACGCCACAGAGGAGTCAGGCCTCCTCCTATGGGACAGGACAACGGGGATCCTCATCGAGGCGACCATGTTCTCCAACGAGACCCTCACCCAGGAGCCGGGACCAGAACCCGGACCAGGCCCCGAGCCCGGACCAGAGCCAGGCCCTGAACCGGGACCAGGACCGGAACCCGAGCCTGAACCTGGACCGGAGCCGATTCCCGAGGGCGGAGGATACGAGATAGGGGCACAGGTGCTCTTCTGGAACTCTACCACGGGGAAGTTGGTCACCATGGAGTGGGTCTGGGGCTACTTCACGATCGCCGCCCCGACGGGTACCTACGACCTCACCTTCGCGGACTGGGGGCTGATACCCCGGACGATCTACAACGTGACCATAGAGTCCGATGAGACGACGGACGTCGGCGACGTGAAGCTGTACCGGGTCGACCCGAGGTATGAGATGTGGACGGACTGCAGCCCCTGGCAGACGGTGCCGGGGAGGAACGTCACTATCGAGATCGATCTCTCCCAGAACAACTGGCAGCTCGAGTTATCGGAGAGCATAACGGGGCTGGTGGAGGAGAACTTCACCATCTACCTCATCGGGTGGAGGTGGCCCCAGCCCCCGACGGGATACGAGAAGGTACAGTTCGCCGTCGAGGAGGGCCCCGAGGGCGTCTATACCCTGAATATCACCATCCCGGAGGACGCTGAGGCGGGCTTCTGGGACGGGAGGGTCGTCGTCTCGACGGCTAACGGGACCTATCTGGTGAACTTCGGCTTCAACCTCGTCTCGCTCTACGTCGGCGCGACGCCGCAGAAGCGCATCTTCGACCCAGGGGAGACCGTCTACCTCGTCACCATCGTGACGACACCAGACAACACCCAGGTCACGGGACTCGAGGACGTCGACTTCAGGATCCAGATCTTCGGACCCTAC
>QNAP01000193.1 GCA_003641795.1 Thermotogae bacterium
CGAGAGTAAGAAATCCAACCTGGAAAAAGATAAAACGAATGTACGAAGAGAACAAAGAAAAATACAAAGACAGATACGTAGTGGAGCAAGTGATAGGAAAGATGAAGAACGCGTACGGGCAATGGGAAAGGACAAAGAGCCTGGAAATGGCGAAAGAGAGTGTTGGGGCACGAAGGTAATAGCGTAGAACCGGGTGCAGGCGATGAACTTTTCGTGTTCCCTGTTAGAAGGATGAACATCTTATCACGCAGGTTTTTTACGTTATGCTTCCAGGAATTTTCGAATACACTCGAGTGTGGTTGAAAAAGTCCAAGACCTGTGATAAAATCCTACAGGAGTGGGCTCGTAGCTCAGCTGGTTAGAGCTTCCGGCTCATAACCGGGGGGTCGGTGGTTCGAATCCACCCGAGCCCACCAGAGGCCTGGAGCATTCTCCGGGCCTATTCTTTTTTCTTCGCCTTTGCGACGGTTCTGGTAGCCAGTAGATCTGCCCCCGTTCCCAGCAGGTCCTTCACTAAAACATCTCCTACCCTCACAGGAGCTCGAACTCTGAGCTTCCGTATCTTCCCCATAGCCGCAGGTATCAACCTCTTTGGAATACGCGGAAAGGTTCTGACGGAAACCAACGGGATTTCTCCATCGACCACTTTCACGCTGGTAGTCAGAACGCGCTTTGGATCGGTCATTTCCTCCACGGCAAAGTTATAACCCCGCTGGCATTTGTTCCCCGAAACTTTGAAAGATCCATCTGCTTCTCTTTCAACACTCACCCTACAACCCAACGGGCAGTTAGTACAAACAATAGTTATCATTTCAGCCACGTTCCACCACCTCGACGGTTATCTTACTGGTTTCCGGAACACGATCAGCCTTGATCGTGAAGCTGATCATCTCGTTGGGGGCAACACGTTCATATCGACGCTCGTAAATGCCCGGCCTTACTTTCAACACCACGTTTTCCATAGGATGTGAAACTCGTAGATATAGCCTGAGATCTTCCGAAAACTCAAACCACGACGGTGATACTAAAGCTACATTCTTTCCTTCCTCTATTAGCACTTTGCGAATTTTCTCGTCCGATTTTCCTGGGTCTTTTGAAACGCGAACGGCATGCTTCCCCGCTATAAGTCCCTCGCGCGACACGTAATCCACCAGATCGTAGATCACCACGTTGTTGCCAGCGGCAAAGACGTTGCTTCGACTCGTTCTTCCCGTATTGGAAACTTTTATTCCAAGGCTCTTCGGATGCATCTCAAGTGACCCTTCCACGAGCTTCACCTCGGGTATTAAACCCACAGAGAGAATCAAGGTGTCGACATCGTAAGCTGTTTCGGTTCCGGGAATCGGCTGGAAATCTTGGCCTACCTTGGCAACCCAAACCCTTCGGAGCCTCGGATAGCCTTCTACTTCGACTACGGTGTGTGAAAGCAGAAGAGGAATGTTGAAATCTACAAGGCACTGCTGCACATTCCTCTCGAGTCCTCCAGGGTAGGGAAGACGTTCTACCACTGCCACGACTTCCATACCTTCAAGAGTGAGCCTTCGTGCCATGATCAGCCCGATATCTCCAGAACCCAGGATCAACGCACGCTTTCCTGGCAAACGATTTTCAATATTGACGAAACGCTGCGCTAAGCCCGCTGTGAAGATTCCTGCGGGTCTATCCCCAGGGATCATGATGGCACCAAAGGGACGTTCACGCGCTCCAGTGGTTATCACCAAAGCGCCGTAAACGACTTCTTGGATGCCGGTCTCTGTGACCACCAGTACGCGGTTTTCATTTAAGATAGGCTCCCATACGTGCGCTCTGGGAGCTACTTTGACACCACGCTTTGCGAGCATCTTGTGGAAACGCTCCGCGTACTCTGGTCCAGTTAGCTCTTCTCTGAAATAGTGAAGGCCAAAACCGTTGTGGATACATTGATTCAGCACCCCACCAGTCCGCTCTTCTCTTTCGATGAGGAGAACCTCAGCTCCCCGTTCTGCTGCACTCACAGCTGCTGCCATGCCAGCAGCTCCTCCACCTATGACAAGAACGTTCGTGGTAATGCGCTTCATGGTAGATCACCTCTCACAGGCCCGTTGAGAATCCAACTGCCATTTACGGATTTCTCAAGCTTTTCCAAAGGGATCCCAAGTTCTTCTGAGAGTATTTTCAAAACTCGGGTGGCACAAAAGCCTCCTTGACAACGGCCAAACATGGCTCTTGTACGAAACTTTATCCCATCGAGCGTTTTGGCTCCGCGCCTTATCGCCTCCCTTATTTCAGCTTCTGTCACCTCGTTACACACACAGACGATCCTTCCCCAAGATGGATCTTTCTCGATCATCGCGTCCCACTTTCTTGCCGTGTCACCGGCGGGGTGTTCGATACGGTGGTGTTTCGGGTTGAAACCTTTATTCTCCGACAGTCTGATGTTCAGTCTTTCTGGCAAGAGGTACTCCACGAGATACTCAGCGATCGCTGGTGCAGCAGTCAAACCCGGTGACCTCATGCCACCAAGATTGATGAATCCCCATGGGTCTGTCTCAGCACTGATGTAGAAATCTTTCTGTGGCGTTTCCGGTCTAAGACCAGCAAAGGTTCTGATGGTTCGGTGAAAGGGGAGCTCTGGAACGAGTTGGAGAGATTTCTCCTGCACTTCACGCAGCCCCTGAGCGGTTGTTCGGAGGTCATGCTTACGATTTCGCTCCAGATCCACGGCGTTCGGTCCCAACAACGTTCCATCATCAACAGTGGGAAGTACCAGGACTCCTTTGGATCTTTCTGTGGGAGTGGGGAAGATAACTCGATGCACTATCTTCCCAGCAGCCTTGTCTATGAGGATATACTCTCCCTTTCGTGGGTGTATCGGTGGATGTTGCACGCCTGCAAGTGCTGCAACTTCATCAGCGTGAAGCCCCGCGGCGTTCACCACGAGATCGGCCTCTATAGCACCCGCAGTGGTTATGACCCTTCGAATCCTCCCCTTCGCGACTTCAAAACCTACGACTTCAGTATTCGGCATGAATTTTGCCCCATTGGCCACTGCATTTTCTACAGCTGCGATTGCCAACATCCATGGTTCCGTTATTCCAGCAGTTGGAGCGAAGAGGGCCGCCACGGCTTTCGAGTTCAAACGAGGTTCCATCTCCAAAAGTCTTTGACGTTCTACTACACACAGCTTTGGAACCTTATTCTTCCCTCCTTGCCGCAAAAGCTCTTCAAGTCGCTTCAACTCTCTCTCGTCAAAAGCAACCACCAACGAACCGACCCTTTTGAACTCGACATCGAGTTCCTCGCATACCTTTTCAAAGAGGGCGTTACCTAAGGAACACAGCTCCGCTCGCAGCGTACCGGGCGGATCGTCGTATCCGGCATGGACGATAGCTGAATTGGCACGAGTTACTCCCATACCAGGGTCGGGCATGCGCTCAACAATGGTCACTTCGAGTCCATATCGTACGAGTTCTCTCGCAGCGAGGGCTCCAACAACACCGGCACCTATCACGAGTACCTTCATGAAACCACCTCCAAAAGAAAAAGCCACGCCAAAACGGCGTGGCTTTCTCCCGGACTCCGCCACATTCATATTTTACCACAGATTCACTATCTTCAACATACCATTTCGATACTTGGATTGACATTTTGAGTTGCATCACTTTGAACCCAACGGCACATGACACGCAGATACTTACCACCTGGAAACGAACAAGATAACGGTTCGAGTTTATCCACCCACATAACGGTAGTGAGACAGAGGTTTTCACATTGCAAGAAAGCCTGTCTTGCGAAGCGCCGAAGTGAG
Organism: Thermotogae bacterium; assembly: GCA_003641795.1. Lineage (GTDB taxonomy): Bacteria > Thermotogota > Thermotogae > UBA12178 > UBA12178 > UBA12178. The sequence goes on from QNAP01000193.1 coordinate 3,788, forward strand.
CACTCATACAAACGGGCACCGAGCTACACGGATGTAGCA
>QNAP01000194.1 GCA_003641795.1 Thermotogae bacterium
CGGGCACTACCATGAAGATTCAACATCCTGTTTCAGCTTCATGCTCGCTACATCCATGTAGCTCGGTGCCCGTTTGTACGAGTGCTCGCTTCGGCGCTTCGCAAGACAAGCATCTGCAATGTGAGATCAGGGGAGAAGGGTAGAAGATGCTCACTCGGTGCCCGTAATGCTGGGTGATCGTGAGGGATTTATCACCGTTATGCGGTTGGGTAAGTTCGAACCGCTATCTTGTTCGCTCCCGGGTGGTAAATATCTGCGTGTTATGTGCCCTACAGAAGGTCATCCTAACCGGGTAGTACTTCTTTGCCATCGATGTAAACTCGTTCCACCTTCGCTCTCATGTCAAAAGGATGATCACTCCACACCACCAAATCGGCGTTTTTCCCAGGTTCTATAGATCCGATCTCGGCTTCCAAGCCGAGTATTTGTGCCGGATTGATAGTCAGCATTCGAAGTATGTCAGATTCTCGTGCACCGTACCGCAAGGCTACAGCCGCTTGCACAGCGGTGTGCTCAAGATGGATCACCGGGTGGTCGCACATGAGCGCTGTGAGCACACCTGCTTCATTCAATATCCGCACGGATTCATAGCTTAGATTCTTCAACTCAACCTTAGATCTAAAACTCAAAAGGGGACCAATGACCAAGGGAACGCCTTTCGAACGAATGTAGTCTGCGATCAGGTAACCCTCGGTACCATGCTCTATCACCAGATCGAAGCCGAATTCTTCCGACAAGCGAATAGCGGTAAGAATATCGTCCTTTCTGTGTGCGTGGATGCGGGCCGGTATCTTTCTTTTCAAGACAAGTTCTCCCACTTCCATGGCGAGATCCTGTTCGGCAAAGGGCTTTCCTTCTTTCTCGGCTGCTTCTTTTTTGGCCATGTAGTTCTTTACCTTCGTGAAATAAGCACGGATGATGGCGGCATTTCCCAAGCGTGTGGAGGGTTGTTTGTTGGCAGAACCATAAACACGCTTGGGATTTTCCCCCAACGCCATTTTCAATCCTGCTGGTGCTCTTACAAGCATTTCGTCGACTATCTTGGAGCGGAATTTGAAGATAGCTCCCTGCCCACCTACAGGATTTGCGCTTCCAGGTACCACCATGACCGTGGTGACTCCCCCGGCGAGAGCACGATCAATAGCTGCATCGTCAGGATTGAAGGCATCGACAACGCTCACTTGAGCTGTGACAGGCTCGGTCATTTCGTTGCTGTCCTGGTAGTAGAACGTGCCCACGCTTTCTTCCATAATTCCTATGTGCGAGTGAGCGTCAACAAACCCCGGGAAAAGGTACTTCCCTGTTAGATCAACGATCTCCGCGTTCGGATCGTCAAGTTTCTCCGCTATCGCAGCTATCTTTCCGTCTTTTACGAGCACGTCACCTACGAAGGGTTCTGAGGTGATCGGATAGATCGTGGCTCGTTTGAAGAGATGTTCCACAACGTCCACCTCCATTGCGACTATATTGGGCTTTTCCTGGATTTAATATAACACGTCCAGGAATGGTAGGCGCTATCAGCACACTCAACGTCGGTTCGACCTTTTCAGGGTGTATAATCTCTACGAATATCTAAAAGATCGCTATTGGTCGGGAGTTGAAGATGCGATTATCTTGCATTCATCTCAGTGGGTTTAAGAGCTTCGCTTATCACACTGTCATCGAACTGGACGGTTCTCTTACCGTCATCGTTGGGCCCAACGGTTCAGGAAAGTCAAATATCGTCGATGCCATTCGGTGGATGCTCGGTGAACATTCCTTGAAGTCTCTCCGAGCTTCTTCACGCGACGACGTGATCTTCGCCGGAAGTGAAACACACCCACCTGCCGTCCAAGCACGTGTAGCACTGGAACTCACCGATGGACACACGAAGTGGATCATAGAGAGGTTCATCGATCGTGAGGGTGGCGGAGGATATGCCATGAACGGACAGAGTTGTAGACTCAGGGATATTCAAGAGCTTTTGAAGGGGACGGGGCTTGGCAGAGAGTTCTACGCCATCGTAGGACAAGGTCAGGTGGAGCAGGTGGCGAGTGCATCTCCCGAAACTCTCCACGCGTTGCTGGAAGAGGCGGCTGATATCGCACACTATAAAGAGCGAAAACGCGAAGCCCTCGTTAAAATGGAAGCCACCCAGATGAATCTCGACCGTTTGAACGACCGTCTACAGATGCTTGGTGAGCAGAAGAGGTCTCTTTACTTGAAAGCCAAGCGTGCGGAAAAGTATCTGGAGTACTCCGCGCTCCTTAAGGAGAAGAAAACAACCCTACTGCTCTTCAGGCACACGGTATTGAAGAAGGAATTCAGAACGTTGGAACAAAAACGTCTGGGCGTTTCCCAGGAGATCAAAAGTATTCAAAAAGAACTGGTGGAAGTGGAGAGTCAGTGGCGGGCTTTAAGAGACGAATTCGCCAACGCGGACAACGAATTGAGGAATTTTGGAGATGTAGTGGAGGAGTACAAGAAACGACAGTCGTCTCTTTTGGAGATCCGTGACATGTACGCCAAACGGCTCTCGCAGAAAGAGAACGCCTTGGTGGAAATCGTGACGAGATTGGAACAGATAGACCGAGAGGCAGAGGATCTGGAAAAGAGACGTTCAGAGCTAGCAATGATTCGACAATCCATCGAACGCGCTATCGAAGAAACGCGGGAACGACTCGCTCGTTTGGAAGAAGAGCAAGACAGACTGGCGGCAGAATATGGTGGACAGGAGTCCAAGCTGGTGCAATTGAGGAATGATCTGGCGGAAAAGGAACGTCTCTTGATGAAGTTGGAGAATGAGGCTTCAAGGTTATCCCAGTCTATAGACGAGTACAGCAAGCGGATCGAACTGCTTAAAGCTCAAATACAGGGGAAACGCGATCGACTGAACGGGCTGTTGCTCGAAATAGAAGAACTGGAGAAAAGCCTCATCAGCCACAGTGTGGAAGAGAGGCAGCTCAACGAGGAGTTGTCACGATTACGCCAAAGAGAGAACGAAACGAAGGAGGAGCAGAAAGCTCTCGCTGACGAGAAAGAAGGGGTTGCTGGAAAGCTCCAATCTCTTCAAATAGAGCGAAAACATCTGGTGGAGCAGATGGAGTATTACCATGGTTATTCTCATTCTGTGAGACGCGTGTTCGAAAACAGAAGTAACTTCCCCGGTCTTGTCGATACGGTGGGTAATCTCCTCGATGTCCCTCGGGAATATGAGATAGCCATGGGAGTTCTCTTAGGTAACAGGCTTCAGGACATCGTGGTGCGTTCTTCCGATGAAGCCAAGCGCATCGTGGAGTTCTTGAAAGCGAACAAGTTTGGACGCGTCACGCTCCTCCCTATGGATTTGATGAGTACCTTCACTCGCAAACGCGAAAAAATCGAGCATCCGGGTTTCATCGGATACGCAGCTGATCTCATTCGCTTGCCCCCCGAGTTGAGCACCATTGAAGCCTATCTTTTTGGTTACGACATGGTGGTTCGGACCTTGGACGACGCTATTGAAATCCGTCGCAGATACAACTTCAAAGGGAGGATTGTTTCCTTAGATGGTCAACTTGTCTCTGGAAGTGGTGCCATCACCGGTGGTTCCACCGAAAGAGCGGGAAGAGTCGATCTGATATCGAGAAGGAGGCGTATCGACGAACTCACGACGGGAATCGGAGAGCTAGAGGGCCGACTTCGCCGGTTGGAAAATGAGATCCAAAGTAAGATCGACTTGCTCGCTCGAATCGATGAAGAGCGCCGCGACTTAGAAAAGCAGCTGGTGGAAGTGACTTCTAAAGGAGCTTCTGTCAAGATGACCTTGAGAGAGCTTCAGCGAAACCGGGACGAACTTGTAAAAGA
>QNAP01000195.1 GCA_003641795.1 Thermotogae bacterium
CTCTATGTTATGTTCAATCTCCTGAACAATCGCCCTCTCAGAAAACTCGCCGATATTGCTGGTTGTTACTGATTTTCGAGACACCATATAGTATATAAGTTTTTTCTAAGCTTTCGGTGTTAGAATTTTGGCCGATAGGAGGGGTCCAGATGAGGGTGTTGGTGGTGGAGGACGATCCAAGGATAGCACGATTTCTTGAGTTGGAACTCACTCACGAGGGATTTGATGTTAAAACGGTCCACGACGGGTACGATGCGCTTCTCGCAGTAGAGGAATTCCAGCCAGACGTGGCATTGGTGGACATCATGATACCTGGAATCGATGGAGTGGAGTTCACTCGAAGGATAAGAGAGCGAAGAGACGATATGGGGATCATCATGGTAACGGCACTGGGCGAGAAGAAAGACAAGCTCGAAGGGTTTGAAAGTGGAGCAGACGACTATGTGGTCAAACCTTTCGACATAGAAGAATTGGTGGCAAGAATAAACGCTGTTGCGAGACGGTCAAAACAGCGCTCACACGAAACCATCGAAGTGGGAGGGATACGGATCGATCCAGCCAGCAGGAAGGTGATGGTGGACAGCGAAGAGGTGGAACTTTCAAAGACAGAATTCGAACTTCTTCACTATTTGGCCAGAAACGCTGATGTGGTTTTGAGCAAAGAGAGAATCCTCGACGCCGTTTGGGGAAGCGACTTCTACGGTGGTACCAACGTAGTGGAAGTCTACGTGAACTACCTTCGAAAGAAGCTTGGACCTCAATCTTGGAGGCTCAAAACTGTCAGAGGTGTTGGTTACGTATTGAGGAGCGATGAAGCTTGAAGATCACCTGGAAGCTCACACTCATCAACACGTTGACTTTGTTTCTTGTGGTCTCGGTAAGTGTTTGGATTGTCTACAGTTTCACCAGTAACTTTCTCTTAGAAGATCAGCGAAGAGAACTTCTAAACAAGTTGAAGCAGGTTACCAACGCGGTGAACAGGTTTGGAATGATGGGCATGCGTCTTTACGCTGCTCAACTTCTGGTTGGGCTCCGTGATATATATTTTGCCCGCCTCGACCGCGATGGAGTGGAAATACTTTGGGACCCCTATGATGTGGGGATAATAGATGGAACCAAGAAGAGGGTACAAAAGGGCGGCAGACATTTCATCGTTGAAAAGCTTTTGATACCAGATCAAGGGACATTGGTGGTGGCAAAAGATGTCACCGCACTGGTCGATTCCCTCGACAGGTCTTTTCGACTGGTGATCACAGTGATCCTTCTCATAGGGGCTATGTCAATGTTGCTGGCGTATACGCTCTCTTCTTACGCTTTACAACCCATCAGAAAGGTAGTAGCCGAGCTTCAATCGATTTCCAAGGAAAGATTGGACTATAGACTCACCCTACCGAAGTCCCGAGATGAGATTCGAGAATTGGTGGAAGAGATAAATGCCATGCTGGGACGTATAGAAGAGGCGTACAGGTCGCAAGAGCGTTTTGTGGCTAACGTATCGCATGAGTTGCGAACTCCCATAACTACCATTCTTGGATATTCACGGATGTTGAAAAGATGGGGAAACACCAAACCAGAGGTACTCCACGAATCACTTGATACCATATTGGAAACAGCGGAACAGATGAGCAACCTCGTGGAGGCACTTCTAACCAGCGCCAGGTCTCAACCTGTTGCGACGGAAATTGTCTCGGTTCTCGATATCGCTAAGAAAGTGGTGGAGCTTCATCGAGCAAAGGTCCCCGGGAGAAAGATTGAGCTCATTGCGAAATGTGAACCTTTTGTGGAAACCTCACCCCATCATCTCTCCATAATTCTGAATACCTTCATTGACAACGCTATAAAGCATACCAACTCCGATGTGAAGGTCGTACTCGATGAAGAAGGTGTGAGTGTGGTAGATCACGGCCCTGGAATACCGAAAGAAGAGCAGGAAACGATATTTGAAAGATTCTATAAAGGCGCCACAGCCTCAACGCAGGCCCAATCGAAAGGTCACGGCGTAGGATTGTCGATAGCCAAGGAACTCAGCAAAGCGCTGGGATTCGAGATACGCGTCGAGAGCGAACCCGGCAAAGGGAGTCGGTTCACACTCTTGTTCAAAGATAACTTGACATCTTGCAAAGCTCCTGTATAATAGAGCCAAATTTTTTAGATTGGGGGCGAGGGAACATATGACACGCAGATATTTACCACCTGGGAGCGAACAAGATGGCAGTTCTAACTCACCCAACCACATAACGGTGACGAATCCCTCACGTTCACGCAGCCAGCACTCGCCTTTTCCCTCGTTCGCATCCACAAAACGACCCCCACGCGAAGATTCAGCGTCCTGCTTCAGCTTCGCTCTCATCCGCATCCGTGCGGCTTCGAGGTCGTTTTGTATGGATGCTCACTCAGCGCTCGTGAGGCTGTGTGATCGTGTGGGATTCTGGAATGATGGAAAGAAAAAGTGTTCGCTACATTCGTGTAGCTCGGTGTCCGTTTGTATGAGTGCTCGCTTCGGCGCTTCGCAAGACAAGCATTCCGTAATGTGAATTGAAGGGTGGTCTGGTAAGTGTTTTCATATCCATTTGTGTGGATTGGAGGCGAGGCTCTTGACGAAAGAAGAGGTTCTTAGAATTGTCGAAGAGAAGGGCATTAAATTCATCAGGCTCCAGATCACGGACATCAATGGAATATTGAAGAATGTCGAGTTACCCGCAGACGAACTCCCAGCGGTTTTCGAAGAAGGCATGCTTTTTGATGGCTCTTCCATTGATGGTTTTGTAAGAATCGAGGAATCCGACATGTACCTTGTGCCGGATCCTGAAACCTTTGCAATCTTGCCGTGGGACGGTGGACGTAGTGCTCGCCTGATCTGCGATGTTTACACCAGCGATAAGAAACCCTTTGAAGGAGATCCGCGTTATCGTCTGAAACTGGTGCTCGAAAAGGCTCGAAAGATGGGATTTGAAGCTTACGCAGGACCAGAGCCGGAGTTCTTCCTCCTTCCAAGGGATCCCCAAACACTCAAACCTGTTCTGCGCTTTCTCGATGAGGGGGGCTACTTCGACATGCTACCTGTAGACAGAGGAGAAGACACTCGGAAGGATATCGTTTTGGCTTTGGAGGCTATGGGCTTGGAAGTCGAGACGTCGCATCACGAGGTAGCCCCATCCCAACACGAGATCGACTTTCGGTACGACAGTTTTTTGAGGACCGCCGACAATCTTCAAACTTTTAAACTCGTGGTGAAAACTGTCGCTCTAAAACATGGGCTCCACGCCACCTTTATGCCCAAACCCTTCTACGGAGTCAACGGGTCAGGCATGCACACTCACATGAGTCTTTTTAAAGGTGATGAAAACGCCTTCTACGATGAAAGAGAAGAAGCAGGCTTGAGCACTGTTTGCAAGCATTTCATCGGCGGTGTTATAAAACACGCGAAGGCCATCACGGTGATCACCAATCCCACCGTCAACAGTTACAAACGACTCGTTCCCGGATACGAAGCCCCGGTGAATGTGGCATGGTCTCTCGGCAATAGATCGGCGCTTGTCAGGGTACCTATGGCTCGTGGAAAAGCAACGAGGATAGAGTACAGGAGCCCCGATCCAACGTGTAATGCGTACCTCGCCTTCGCGGTGATGCTCGCAGCTGGACTCGATGGCGTCGAAAAGGCGATCGAACCGCCACCAGCGGTAGAAGAGAACATCTTCGAGATGGATGAGCGAAAACGAGCCGAGCATGCCATAGAGCAACTTCCTGGCACTCTAAAAGAAGCGATAGATGAAGCGAAGACGAGTGAGCTTGTCAAAGAAGTGCTCGGAGACCACATCTACCAG
>QNAP01000196.1 GCA_003641795.1 Thermotogae bacterium
CAAAAAGGCTGGTGCTAGCAAAGTGATCATCTCCGAACCTTCCGAGATAAGGAGGAAAATGGCCCTGGAACTGGGTGCAGATCATGCCATCGATCCCACAAAGGAGAACTTCGTGGAGGCGTTGCTCGATTACACCAACGGAATGGGAGCGAAACTTTACTTAGAAGCCACTGGGGTTCCACATATTATTTGGAAGGATATCGAGGAGGCCATCTGGAGATCCAGAGGAATCAATGCAACGGTTGTGATAGTGGCACGGGCAGATGTGAAAATCCCGCTCACCGGCGAAGTCTTCCAGGTCAGACGAGCCAACATCGTTGGAGCTCAGGGGCACTCAGGTCACGGCACTTTTCCAAGAGTGATAAGTCTCATGGCCAGTGGCCTTGATATGACGAAGATCATTTCGAAGACTGTGTTACTCGATGAGGTACCAGAGTACATCAAGAGACTCCAAACCGACAAGAATCTCGTCAAGGTAACATGCCTCAATCCGTGAGGTGGAGTTAAATGAAACCTATCAGAGTGGGCGTTGTTGGAACAGGGTTCATAGGACAGGTCCACCTGGAAATATTGAAGGAGATTGAAGGTGTCGAGATAGTCGGTATCGTGGAGCCGGTGGAGTCGAGAGCTAAGGAAGTGGCCCAAAAGTACGGTGCTAAACCGTTAAGTAAAGTGGAGGAGCTGAAAGAAGTCGGGGCTGACGCTGTCTATATAACGAGTCCTAACCGTACTCATTTCGAGGTGGCGATGCAGGCAATAGAAGTGGGACTCAACGTCTTTTGTGAGAAGCCTATGACAATAAGTCTCGAAGATGCCAAGGCACTGGAAAAAGCTGTGAAAGAACACGGTATCGTCTTTCAAGTTGGTCACAACAGGCGCTTTGCATACGTTTACAAGTTCATGAAAGATCTCATAGACTCGGGTGAAATAACACCATACTCCTTTCAAATCAAGATGAATAGAGGAGAGCTCTTGAATCCACCTTGGGTTTCGGATGTATCGTACACCGGCGGATTTCTCTTCGAAAGCACACTCCACCTCTTCGATATGATGCGCTTTCTCTTCGGAGACGTGGCGGAACTCTTCGTTTTGGGTAAGAAGAGCGTCTACAAGGACTTTGACGATTGGGCCATTGCAGTGAAGATGAAGAACGGGATCATAGGTACTTTCACTTCGTGCGCCCACGCCAGTTGGATGATCCCGTTTGAGCGCGTAGAGGTTTACGGTGAACACGTGATGCTGGCAAACGATGAGATGGAGAAGGTTTATTACAGCAAAGGTCTTGACAAAGAGGTTGAAGTTCATGATTACATGAAAGTCGATTTCAAAGAGAAGTGGGGGTATGTGGAAGAAGATCATGCTTTCATCGAAGCTGTGAGGGAAGGCAAGACTCCAAAGGTAACGGTTGCAGACGGCGTCAAGGCTATCGAGATAGTCGACGCCTGTTACAGGGCGGTTAAAGGGGAAGGACCGCACATAGTACTGTAGGAGGTGCAAATATGGGTAAGTGGGAAATTCCACCGAAGGAAGGACACATGGAAAAGCCCAGTGGTGTTTATTTTCAAACCATGACCATGAAGGAAATACAAGAGCGCTTGAAGGAGAACGATTTGATCATCATCCCGGTCGGGAGCACCGAGAACCATGGGCCCAACGCTCCTACGGGTGAGGACACCTTTCTCGTCACTCGTATGGCAGAACAGGTAGCACTGAAAACGGGATGTACAGTTGCTGAACCCATCTGGTATGGCTTCCATCCATACCACCACATCGGAATGCCCGGTACGGTTCCCGTAAAGGATGAGGCGTTTATCGATTATCTGGTCAGTGTGATCGCAGGTTTTTGGAATACCGGATTCAGAAAGCAGATCCTCCTGAACGGTCATGGGCAGGAGTTTGTGATTCCAATCGCCATTCACAAGTTTGCCAAGATCTTCCGTGTGCCGGCTATTATCATCAACTTGAACTGGTACCACGCCGTTCCAGACAAGTTCAAGACCAAAGAAGAAGGTGGCCCTTATGAAACACCTTTCATCCATGCCGACGAGGTAGAAAGCTCCTGGAGTCTTGCACTCTTCCCGGAATTCATGCATCAAGAGTGGGCTGTGGATACTCAACCCACGGGATTCTTACCTGAAGGGCACATCGACAAGGCAGGCAATCTCCTTCGCAGACCAATCGCGTGGTACGGACATGTTGGAGGAGGCCCCATTGAAGTGGCACAGTATCCAGAAGGTGTTGTGGGCAAAGCAACAGCCGCGAGTGCTGACAAAGCCAAAGAAGGGGTGGAGGCATTCCTGGATTATCTGGAAAAGCTCGTCAACGACATAATGGAACGCTATCCAGCAGGAAAACTTCCTCTGGCAGAGAAGCTCACGCAAAGAAGTAAAGAAGACATCGAGGCTCTGCTGAAGGAACCTTTCACCGAGGGCTGGAAGAGCATCTACGCCGACGGAGGATTGTGGTAATTGAGTGAAAATTACAGGCGGATTGCCGCCAAATCAAATCTATCTCAAGGAGGTAGGGAAACATGAGAAAACTGCTTGTTTTATTAGCAATGGTGGCGTTGGTTACTTTAACGTTCGGGACTTACACCTTCTACGTGGTTTCTCATGGTGGTCCTGCGGATCCGTTCTGGGGTGTTGTCATGAAGGGTATGAAAGACGCCGCAGAAAAGTACAACGTCGAAGCCGTCTATCTTGGACCGGAGAAGTTTTCTATCAAGGAGTTTATCGACCTGCTTGAAAGTGCCATTGCAAGAAAACCCGACGGTTTGGTGGTTACTATCACGAATCCTGTGGCTTTGGACGAACCTTTGAGGAAAGCCATAAAGATGGGAATCCCCGTTGTGGCTATCAACGTTCCCGACAGCAGACCAGCGGACGAAGCCATTCCGTACTTGTGCTACGTGGGAATGGACGAATACCTTGCCGGAGTCTACGCCGCAAGGAGAATGCTTCAAGAGTTCACGCCCAGGAGAGCCGTTATCGCCATTCATGAGCCAGGACACGCTGGGTTGGAAGCGAGAGCTAAAGGTATTATGGACACACTCAAACCCAAAGGCATTCCTGTAGAAAAACTCGATATCACCACAGATCCTACAAAAGCCTTGACTCTCATGAAGAGCTACCTCATCAAGCATCCGGATACCGATGCTATTTTTACTCTTGGGCCTCTCGGTGCCCATCCAGCAATCCAGTTAGTTGAAGAAGAAGGGCTCGTGGGTAAGGTCAAGATCGGTGCCATCGACTTGACTACGAAGATTACGGATGCCATCAAAAAGGGTGAAGTGCTCTTCACGGTAGACCAGCAGCAGTATCTCCAGGGTTACCTACCTGTTGTCTTCCTATACCTTTACAACGAGTACGGCCTGATTCCACACGAAAAGGTCCTCACCGGTCCTTCCATCGTTGACAAATCCAACGTTGATATCGTTGAAAAGACCGTCCAAATGGGCTACAGATGATCGCGTCTACTGGTCGCGCGCGGTGCAAAACTGTAAACCGCGCGCGGTCCCTTCTTTCCAGCATTATCGGGAACAAAGGGAGGTAATCCAGTGAACGATTCATCGACAAAAACTTACAAAGTACCTTGGCCATTGAAACTCAGAGAACTTGGAGCTGTTGTAGGTACAATGGCTTTCTTCGTGTTTTTCTCGATCATCTCGGAACAGTTTCTCTCCATCGCCAATCTTGGTGCTACCTTTACCATGGCAGCAGAACTCGGCCTCGTGACTACAGGTATCACCATGTTGATGATCTCAGGAGAGTTCGATCTCTCCGTGGGTTCCGTCTTTGCGGTGGTA
>QNAP01000197.1 GCA_003641795.1 Thermotogae bacterium
ATGGAGAACGCCTGCGGAGTATCTTAGAGACTGCCATCCGGAGATCGCCCCGGACCTCCAACTGTCTCATATGTAGTGGACGAGTACAAAGCCTTGACGGCAGAGACCAAATGAGGTACATTTTGCCTACCCACTAAAGTGGCGGCATTTGACCTGTCCCTGAGTGGCCCCTTTCAAGTGTCCGGTGACGTAAAGCAGCTCTCGGAATACCTAGCCACATATCTCTACCTCCCAAGATTGAGAGACAAGGAGGTGCTCCTAGCCACGATCAAGGCAGGCGTTGTCACTCGCGACTTCTTCGGCTACGCAACCGGGGGTAACCGAAGATGGGAGATATGTGGGTGTGACGTTGGGCAGCCCGCCACCGGGGGTCTATTACGATGATAGCAGCGTTGTGATCCGTCCCGAGATAGCGCAGGAATGCCTTAAGGAGCCTGAGACAAGAAGAACCACGGTTGTAGAGGGCGAGAGCAGCTAAGCTGAGGCACAGGTTGCTGTCGAAGAAGTCCCGAAGGCGCCGAGGCGCTTCTGTGGAACTGTTCGTCTGAATCCTTTGCGACTCACGAGTGAGGCTGGGACAATTGGCCAAGAGATTGTGCACCACCTTCAGGCCCTGCTGGGCTCCGATGTTGAGGTTACTCTGGAGATCATGGCTCAGACTCCTGACGGCTTCACAGACAACGTGGTCAGGATTGTGACTGAGAACGCGAGGACTCTGAGATTTGAAGACTTTGGGTTTGAGGAAGAATAGGATGGGCAGCGATGGCCAGCAGATTGGCTGGCCCAAGAAGTGCGGGGGATGAAGATCTTCGGGAGGCGCGCCTGTGACGTGGCTAATGGTCCGCTATTACTTGCGACGGATAACGAGGTTCATCGCGTCTCAGTTCATGGTCTGGCTACTGTTTGGTGTAAGTCTCGTATTGTTTTTCTTAATCTTGTTTCCGAATCTCGGCCACCGGGTCCCCTTTGTTGGTCAGTGGGACTATGTTCTGGAATTGCAGGGCACGATCTATGAAGAAGTGAACACTGCTAGCGAGAATGCTACAAGGCCCCCCCTAGCAGCAGCAACCGTTGAGATAGGTGGCTACAGGGTTTCGACGTCGGGCGAGGGTGCATATCGGCTTAGGTTCGTATCGCGTAGTCTCGCAGACATACCAGTTATCATAAGTGTAGGGGAGTCAACGTATATTCGCGAGGTGTCATTTCCTAGCGGGCAGTTCACAATGAAACAGGACTTTGTAGTCCCTTGAGTACCGAGCGCGGTGCCGACATTTGCATAATCGGGCTAGGGCCAGCCGGGCTAGGTGCGGCAGACACCGTGGCGAGAACCCAGAGCGCCCTCAACGAGCTGTGTATCGAAGCTGGGCCTCTGCCTGAAGGTAGGTTTTGCTCTATACTGGCAGGAGAGACTTGTAGAAAGGAAGAGCCCTGTCACATGATTAGCGGTGTAGGTGGCTGTTGTACCCTTGGAGGCAGCAAGATAAGCGGCTTTCCTGCTGGCAGGGGCCTCGCCAAGGTGCTGGGCTCCGAAGAGCGAGCTCAACGGAGTCTTGGGGCGGCATTGAATCGTTTTGAAGCATTCGTGCCCTTACGCCACAATGTTAAAGGGCAGGAGTCGGTGGAAGAAGCACGGCGCATCTTCAATAAAATGGGATTTGCCTATCGTTACTATGATTCGTCGTCCTTCGAACGAGGAAAGTTCATGGAAGGCTGCCATGCTATACTTAGGGAAATGAAGCGGTACGGAATCCGAGTTCTGACCGAAGCCAGGGCCCTCAAGGTCACGGCTGCGGCAGGTGGGTTCCGAATAACGGCGTTGCATCAGGGCAGGAACATTGACATATTCGCTAAGCGCCTCATCCTTGGTGTGGGGCGACTAGGACACAAACTGGTGGCTGATTTCCTTGCACCCCGCGTAGGAGCCCCGCAGCTCAATGATCACATAGATGTAGGTGTTCGTTTGGAGTTCCCGAGCACTCTATGGCCAGACATTGACTTCTTTCACAACGACTTGAAGCTGGAATTTGGAAGTGCCCGCACCTTTTGCGTGTGTAAGGAGGGCAAGCTAGCCCCATACCGAATGGGAGAAGTATTCCTAGCCGAAGGGAGTAGAGACATCAGTACGCGAACCGAGTTCACAAACATTGCAATTCTCGTGCGGAAGCCGCTTAACGGTGCCAGCAACAAAGACGTACTTGTTAATGAAATACTCGGCCGCCTGCTCAAAGCGGGTGGGGGAGCCCTAATTAGACAGCCGCTCACGGATTTCTTGGGGGTGACTGGCCATAGTTCAGCTGTCGGAAATACTGATGTACCCCATTCTTTCTGGAGGTGGGATAAAGTTGGGTGCTGTTTTCCAGGTGAGATTATGACCGAGGTACGCCAAGCAGTCGAATATTTTGTCCATCGACTTTTCGGCGAGAATGATTGGCACCTGATCAGCGTTTTTGCTCCCGAACTCGACTACTACTGGCCCAAGTACAAAATCTCTGCAAATTTCTCTACGACTGTCCCAAATGCGTATTTGATCGGAGATTGTACTGGGCATTTTCGAGGCATACTTCAGGCTTTTTGCTCCGGCATCCTATGTGCACAAGCCATCTTGAGAGAAGCAAATGCATTCTGAGCGCTACATATACGACGCACTGTATGGCCCTGTTAAGTTCCCGTCTCTCGTGTGGGAGGTATCATCAGCTCCGGAGCTACAACGACTCCGAGAAGTCCGGCTATGTAACATAAATTCACTTTGCCTCCCCGGCGGTGCCAATATCAGCCGGTACGAACACGCCCTTGGGACGTGCTATTTGGCACAACTTTGGCTTGATACTCATGGGGCTCTTCTGGACAGTGAGACGTGCCAAACATTTCAGCTTGCTGCTTTACTACACGATGTGACAAGCGCGCCCTTTGGCCACTCGATGGAGTACGTCGAGTCGCGGTATGGCTTTCAGCCTGAAAGAGGTTTTTGTGAAGCGATAAGCCCTCCGCCCAAGCCACAGGGGAATCAGAGCTATATATATCGCCAGTTTCAACTCGAGCCCATATACTTTGGGATACCCAGGCGATTATCGGAACTGCTTGGCCTAAGCAAGCTCAAAGCCATCGGGGACCTTGTCGCTGGACGCGGCCTCCTGGGCCGGTTGATCAATGGCTCAATCTCAATAGATTTGGATAACATCGACAATGTGTATAGGCTATCATATCATCTGGGTATCGTGAGAGCGGGCGACGCAGCCAGGGACTTGGTACGGGCACTAACGGTTGATGAGAGCGGGCTCATAGTGCGCCACGATAGTGTACATCTGGTGCAGGATTGGTATGCTACGAGATCCAAGCTTTACTCGCTCCTACTCCTGAATGCTGATGAATTCAGTGCGAAGTGCATGCTGAGCGAAGCTATAGAACTGGCACGCGAGCGAGGGGAGTGGCAGTTGCGTTGGAATGACGTGGACTATAGCCTTTTGGAGAAACTGGAGCGTGTCTCTGATGAGACGGCTGAGATAGTGTCACGACTAATGGTAGGAAACCTGTACGGATGCCTTGGCATCTTTTCTAGCAGCAACACAGATTTCTGTCCGCGTCTTTTGGACCGCCAAACTCGAATACAACTTGAGAATGCTCTAAGCACCAAGTTGCGCGAATACTGCGGCAAGCGTTTTAGGACAGCTATGTTAAGGCTACATGGGATCGAGGACGTCAACAAGACTCAGCGACAGGTACGCCTGCGTACCGACTCTAGAGAACAGGTGGTGGTGGGGGAGCCCAGCAAGCGCCTTCTCATAGGTGTTTTCTTCAAG
>QNAP01000198.1 GCA_003641795.1 Thermotogae bacterium
GTAGAAAACAATGGAAAAGAGAAAATTTATTGTTTGGACGTTAGTAAGTTTTTTGGCAGGCTTGGTGATTGGCTCTTTGATTGGATATTTTGCCAAACCTTGCACCAAGGAATCTTCTATTCAAAACAGAACAGAGAAAGCTCAGACCAATCAGAGCGTCTCTCAATCTCAAACTTCTACCAGCACTCAAGCAGTCTCAACTCCTTCTACTTCTACTCAAAAATTGGCCAAGGTCAAATTAGCTGACACTCCCAAAATTAGAACTTTCAATACCAGCACCTTCTTTCCCAAGTGGGGTTGGTGGATTAGAAGAAGTAATCTCTGGGCAGAATTGACCTTTGAAAACATTGATGTATCAGGCTTAAAAAGTGATAAACTCTTAGTTGAATTTAAATTTGGTGTCACTAACAAAATGGATGGGGATGAAAATTTGGATGGTTTGATTGATGTTCAGGTTAATCCTGGAAAAACTCCTTCCACTACAATTGAAAATCTTTTGTTGGCTAATCTAAATCGAGGAAAACCAGCAGTAGCAATGCACGGGGGAGGAACCTATAATACAACTGCTTCTTTTGAAATTGACAAAAAATATGTAATTGGAGGCACTTTAGTTTTGAGGATTTTGCGACATCCAGATACTAACTCTGCTCCATCAGCTGTAGGTAAAATTGCTAAAATTGAAATTACTAATGGAACAATAAATGTACCCAAAGGGGTCTATGAAAATGATGATCCTAAAACTGTCCATATCAACATTCCAACCAATACAGAAGGCACTGTTTTAAAAGAAGGAGTGGCGGTTATTTGGGGATATAAGTAGAAACTACTATTAGTCTTTGATCTATTCTGCCAGGTGGCCAACAGGTCATTAAAGTTAGACGAGAATCCTTTGTCTGATGCAAAACTGAAAGGTCGTTGGGATTAACTACTCTTTTTTCTATCACTTTAAAAAGTAAAGCTTTGCTGTCAACCAACACCAAAATTTTATCTCCCAGCTCCAACTGATTCAAATTTCTAAAAATGGTTTTATAGGCTCCTGGCGCATTTCGGTAAAAACTGGAGTGGCCAAAAATAACTGAATTTCCCTTTTCACCAGGTAAAGGAGTTCCTGCCAAATGGGCCACTCCCTTTTCTAAAGCTTTAAAATATTCAGTTTTGTTAGCCCCTGGAACATTCAAAATAATTGGAGCCGAGATTTTAAGTTTTTCAATTTTAAGTTTGTATTTTTTAGGCTTTGCTTTAGATTGGGCTAAAGTTTCTTTTTTCTGAAGCTGACTCTCTTTTTGAGAAAAATTAGGCGGCGGGTGTTTAATTTTAAACTGCCAAACCGCCAAACCAAAACCTGCCAAAATTAAAAACAATCCAAAAACCAATCCCGCTTTTTTTAATTTGGCAAAATTGATTTTAAAAAGCATCACTCAAAATTCAGTTAACAAAAAGTCTGATTCTCCCAGAGTATAAATAAAAGTTAGGGTCCCAAACTGAATGAAATGAGGTTTGGGGTATTAAATAAAAGACGGGGTCCCCATTGCGAAGCAAAAAGCTGAGCAATGGGGAGGTATATTTATCTTCTTGGTCGAGCGATATTAACGACAATTGCCCGATCGCCAATTTTAGAACCGTTAAGTTCTTTGATGGCTTTTTGAGCTTCTTCTTCTGAGGCCATTTCGACAAAGCCAAAGCCTCGGCTCTTTCCTGTAAATTTGTCTCGAATCACATCGGCTGTCTCCACTCGGCCCACTTTCTCAAAAACTGATCTCAATTCCTCAGAAGTCGTCGCCCAGGGCAAATTGCCTACAAACAACTTCTTCGCCATTTGGTCTCCTCTACTTACTTTATATTCCCACCCTCTAAAAAGAAGGTTCTTTGATTATACGCTCTTTGTTGGCAAAAAGCAAAATTTAGTTTTTCACATCTTGCAAAATTTGTTGGTTTTGTGAAATAATGGGAAAGAAAAATGAAAAAGTTATTTGTTTTGCTTTTTGCTTGTGTAGTGGGAGCAGTTTTCTCAATCCCTTCCCCTCTCTTTGCTCAAACTACTGAAGAAAGAGTTTGGACTTTTTCCAGCAGTGAGGATTTTCAGATTTCTGATTCTTCTAAAATAGTGTTTAAAAATGGTTCGGTAAAATTAAAACCAGTAGATTTTGTTTCGGCAGGTTATAAATCTTGGTATGATACTCATTTTACGGGCGGGGGAAGTTCAAAAGGATATGATATTGAAGTTGATGAAGCAGGTTATGTTTATGTGGCTGGATTAACAAATGATGGAGCAGGAGGAACAGATTATGCTTTTGTGGTCAAATTCAATTCCAATTTGGAAGAAATCTGGTATAAAAGATATCTTGCGGGAGGAGGTTTTCAAGGAATTGCTCTGGCTCCAGATGGTAATTTAATTGGCATAGCGGAATATATTGATTCTGGTGACAGCCACGCCTATTTTAAAATTTACAAAATCAATTCTCAAACAGGAGAAGTAATTTGGGAAAAAGACCCAATAGCTAGAGGAAATGACTGGATAGATTTTTGGGGAGACGGGGCAGGACCTGAGGTTGATCGATGGGGAAATATTTACTATGTCCATTCTGCTGGTATCTCCACTACCGGCAAAACTTATCCAGCCCCCCATTCTGTATATAAATTTGACCCCAATGGAAATTTGCTCTGGAAAAGAGATGATGATTTTGAAAGAGAACCAGGAGAAACTCGACCTTACCACGAAGATCTCTGGCAGGCAGTAGTAGACAGTGAAGGAAGTATTTATTTTTCCACTTCTGTAGCCAACATTGGGGGAGATTTAGATTATGGGCTAACCAAATATGATACCAATGGAAATTTAAAATGGAGAGCAGTTAAACATATGTTAGATGCCTTTGATGCGCCCAGAGGACTGTCTGTTGATTCTAATGATTATCTTTACCAAAATGGAAATGCAGGTTCTGGAGCCCCTGGGGCAGCCTGTGGTACTTTAAAATATACCAAAGATGGTCAACTCCTAAAACAGATAATCGAATCTCCCATTTCTCACTTTAAATATTGTTGGAGCTCAGATACTGATCCTCTGGATTACAAAATTATTCCTCGCTATTCTCCTGCATCTGGTTTCACATTGGTCAAATATGATACCGAATTAAATTTTTTAGGAGGATTTGAAGCCCCTATCACCGACACAGAAAGCAAAGATTATCCTTCTTACGTTGCCTCAGACAAATTTGGCACAGCCTACGGAGTCTCTGTCTTTCAAGATCCTGATAGAGACAACAAATACTCTCTTGCTTTGGTAAAAGGCGTCAATGAATACCCAGACACGCGACCTGATCTTGGCACTCCTATTTATCTCATAAATAAAGATCCGATTTTATATGATTCAATTCACCAAATCAGTGTAGAATATGGCCCGATGGACCAAAGTGATGTTCGGTTTCAACTTTCTAATAATGGAACTGATTGGTATTGGTGGGATGGAGCAAAATGGACCAAAGCCTCAGGGTTTGAAAGCAATACCTTAGAAGAAGTAAACGCTCATTTGGCAGAATTTTCTGAGCAAGTGGGAGGTGGAGCGTTCTATTATAGAGTCTTTTTGATTACTGATGGTTCTTTTCAAGTAGATTTGGCTTCGATCAGAGTAATCTATTCTCCTATGGGATTGCCTCAAACTGGTGGGGTAGATTTGATTGAGAAAGCGTGGAATTTCTTCGTAATAAAAGCTCAATCATTTTTAAAAAATCTAATTCAGGGATAAAAAATGGCAAAGAAAAAATTAAAAACTCCCAAAAGTTTAAAAGAGGCACCAAAAAC
>QNAP01000199.1 GCA_003641795.1 Thermotogae bacterium
AGGACAACCCCATCGCTTTCTCGAAGAGTTCGAAGGGCGTTCAAAGGGTTGAATCTTCCACGATCTGGAGTGAGAAAGAGAAACTTCACTTTGTTGAAAGCTTGCGAAAGAAAGTATTTTGCACTTTCGACCATGAGCTCGTCTCCGATGTTTCCATAACCGGTATAACCAAGAATCAAGAATCGATTAATAGTTTTTGAACTCTTTCGAGACAATCTTCCATCCCTTCTTCCATTGTGATAACAAGGCTGTCCAACGTGCTTTTCAAGCTTTTCATGAAATCTGGTAACTTCTTGTAGAAGACCTCCAACCTTTCGAGAAGAACGCGTAGTGTGAGGAGTTTCTGTCCTTCCACGGGCACTTTGAAGAACTCCTCTGTTTTCAAAAAGGTTTCAGGAAACCTCGCCACGAGTCTTTCTTTGTAGTGCTGTGCCACTGTTTGAAGAAGATCCGAGCCTCCGCCTAAAGTGACGGGGTCTTTCAAAAGTGTCAGGTAGACACTCGATCCTTTACAGTAAACGTGAAATTGCACGTCATCGTGTTCCTGTACACGATTGTGGTGTGATAGCAAATACTCAAACACTCCATCCTTAACAACTTCGGCGTATCTGAAGAAACGTTGAGAGTTGATCTGCTCCTTCAGGAGGATCTTCCCAAGAAGCCTTCTCTCACCACAAATTGCTAGAAACGGTGTCCTTATAGGAGACTGGAAAATCTTTGACTTTATATCTTGAGGATTCTCTCCAAAAAGGGAGGAGTAAGCCTTTGAAAGTGAGGAGGTATTGACTCCTCCGATTTTATAGGGAGCAGACGCGGTTTCGGAAGGATCCAGGTAACTCAACCCCAAGATAGTTCTTCCATTGCCATCTACGAAAAGACTCATACACGGGTAGATTGGGGAAGTGATCACGATGGCCCCATAGTGATCGAAAGAATCGTCCAACCTGTGAGCTTCTTTTTGGAGTGACTCCGCCAAAGACGATCTGAGACCTTCTTCCACGGCCTTTTCGAAGCGTAGCAACAACTCCGTGGCTTTTTTTGGACCCAAGCAAGTGAACTCCCTCAAGAGAGCATCACCACCGAACCAGCTCCATAAACTTGACGAGCTTCATTGGCAAAGTCTTTTGAAGAGGTCTTAGATAGAACGAAGAGTACCCTGCGTTTCACCAAAGGGAGATCGACATACCCATCGGTGAAGACTATTAATCCTTCTGCTCTCAACTCTTTTTGGGCGTAATCAACAGCGGGTTGGAGGTCTGTCCCACCTCTACCGAGGATATGAAAGTCCTTCCATTGACCTTTCATGTATTTGGTCACTGATCGGACAGCTTCGTCTACTTGGATCAACCAAAGCTGGGTGTCCAGAAACCTTGTCAAACCATCGATCTCTGAGAGAAAAGCGTTTATCTCCTCTTCTATGATGCTTCCGCTGGTATCGAGTATTATAGCAATCCTGGCGAGGTATTCCCTCCTCCACCCCGGTTGGTCTTCGTATCGTCTGTTGGGCTTCATGGGTGTTCTGTAGCGTTCGCCGAGGATGGCACTTCCCACAAATCTTCTAACGGCAGTTTTCCAATGCACTTTCGGTTTGGAGATCACCGCGTCCACAACTTCTCGTATCGCGGGTGGAGTCCGATCTCTGCTTTTCGAAACGGCTTCCGAAACCACTTGTTTTAAAAGGTCTTCCGCCATTTCTTGGGAGATGGGAAAGGAACCGAAATCGTCGTGCGAATCAACGTTTCCCCGCAATTCTTCCACGATTTCCAGATCCAGCTTCTTCGATTTTTCGAACTCTTCCAAGATCCATTGGTGGTACTCTTCTGCCGTTCTATTGGGCATGAAATCCGGTGGTGCCACAAAGAGTCTTTCGTTGTCGGTGCCACAACCTTCGGCGATCAAAGCATCCAAAGGAACGCTGAAGGCATAGAGCCCGGGGATGTACTGATTGACTGCCGCATCCATGGCGAGATCCCAGATAACCCTGTCGCGCTGGTTTTCTGGCTTTATCAACACATGACCGTTGACGATGTGAAGCAGCTCATGTAGTAGAAGAGCTTTTACCAGTTCCAAGGGTTTCCCTTCGAGCAACCGAGGATTGTAGAGTAACTGAAACCGGCCCTGCTCGGAAACGCGGAGCTTGAAAGTTCTCACGCGGTTGGTGGCAACCCTTTCCAGATACATGAACACATAAGTGTAAAAGGGACTTTCCTTTCCCAACTCGACCGCTGCTACTTCTATGGGATCCAAAATTCAGTCCCCCACCACTGATGAGATCTCTGGACAAGCCGCAAATTCTTCCAGCAGGGTATCGTAGACAAATCTAAAGTTAGAAGTTTTCTGAGATAGATTCTCCACATGTCTGACGATGGAAAAGGCCATATCCCTTGGTATCAACTCAGTCAATCGCGCAACAGACTCGGCAACCTTTGAAGCCGAGTCCACCAACTTCTTGGCCTTTTCGCTGTTCATTCTTTCCAGGTAGTCGTTCAACCGAACTATCAAAGAAGTCAGTTCTGCTGTCGAAGCTTTTCTCAGCCTTTTTTCCAGCGACTCACTCATTCCGAAGAGCACCTCTTCCGGAGATGGCAGTTTTGTCACGCCTTCGAGGTGGTCCAAAAAAGTGCGTGCGGCTTCGGCCCCAACTATACCTGCGGCCAGCACGTAACCATAACGCTTGACGTCTTCTTCACTCATCCTGCTGAATACTCTGCCCAGCTTGTACCAGCTTCTCGGGCTGGGGCGAATCTGGAGTCGCATGGAAACCACTGTATCGCGGATGAGAAACTCCGGATAGCTGTCGATGAAGAATCGAATCGGCTCGGGAACACCGTTCTTCTCGGCCCAGGCGATCCACTCTTGAGCTTCAGGCGTGATCTCAAGATGAAAGAATCTGCTCATGAAAGCCGGATCGGTGATGAGTTCTACTTGATCATAATCCTCGTCTGGTGGATTGGCTGCGGCCATAACCCAGGTGCCTTCAGGAAGAATGTGGTTGTGTATCCGTTTGTCTATGAGAAGCTGCATGATGGCATTCCTTATAGATTTGTGAGCTCTGTTTACCTCGTCAATCATGATAAGCGTGTTGCCCGATTCTGGCCACCAGTCGGGTCGTAAAAAGACCGTTTTATCTCCTTCACGAGAGGGCAAACCGATGAGATCTCCGGGCTCCATTTGCGATATGACCAAGATGATGAGCTTTCTCCCCGTCTCTTCTGCTATCTCGCGTGCCACGTCTGTTTTTCCAACTCCAAAGTGTCCCCAAACCAACGGGACTTCTCCTGCTTCCAAGATGAGTTTTGAAAGGTATTTAACATCCTCCACTTTCATAATACGATTTCACCTCTTTTGCACAAATGGATATGAAGATACTTACCAGACCACGTTTTAATTTCACGTTGCAGAATGCTTGTTATGCTTCGCTTTTTCCCTCGCTCACACTCACGAACGGGCACTCCCATGAGGATTCAACATCCTGTTTCAGTTTCATGCTCGCTACATCCGTGTAGCTCGGTGCCCGTTTGTACGAGTGCTCGCTTCGGCGCTTCGCAAGACAAGGTTTCTGCAATGTGAAAACCTTTGTCTCTTCACATGAATCGCTTAACAGCATCCCTCACCATCACACAGCCTCACGAGTGCCGGGTGAGCATCCATACAAAACGACCTCGAAGCCGCACGGATGCGGCTGAGAGCGAAGCTGAAGCACGACGCTGAATCTTCGCGTGGGTCGTTTTGAGGATGTGAACGAGGGAAAAAGCGAGTGCCAGCTGTGTG
>QNAP01000200.1 GCA_003641795.1 Thermotogae bacterium
ATCGGACAGGTCCTAGAAAATTTGGGCGTAGATTTGGATAGGCTTAAAGACCATCCTAAGATCCGGGCATATCGCGATTTTTATTGGAGGATGGGCATCGACCCGACCAAGCAGAGGCCGGCCAGCGAAGCCTTAGTAAGGAGGCTTTTAAAGAAACGTTCATTGCCCAGGATCTCCTACATCGTCGACGCCGGTAACCTAGCCTCCGTCGAGACGTTCATCCCCATAGGCATATACGATTGCAGCTCCGTCGTCGGCGGGCTTAGGCTTAGGCTCGCCAGAAAGGGCGAAAAGTTCATCGACGTGGTCAGAAACGAGAAGACGTTGAATGTCGACGAAATCGTCCTTGTAGACGATGAGGGACCTTTACACATCTTTCCTTATCGTGACTCCTACAGAACTAGGGTTAAAGAGGATACCGACGAAGTCTATGTGGTCGCTTGCGGCGTCGAAGGGATAGGGGTAAGGGAGCTACATGAAGCGCTCGACCGGGTAGTCTACTGGCTCTCCTCTCTCTGAACTGCCTCTTCGAAGAGAGATAGGTCTAGCTCCAGCATTTCGTTGGCTAGCCAAGCAAGGGATGAATAGAATCCATCTGGCTCCTTCTCCTCCACGGCCTTGGCGAAGTCCTTAACCCACTTTACCATATGCTCCTCTAAGAACGCCCTTTCGCTTCCTTGAACTATCGCAGCCTCCTTTAACCTACCACTTTCAAGCTCGTCCGCCTCAAGCTCGCAAAGCGACGCCATTACGGCGAGCTCTAACCCTACATGGTCCTCCGATTTTAGCTCCTTGAGGTCTACATTTAATCCCAAAGATTCGTAGAAGGCCCTTACCAGCTCGAGCGAATCCTCCCCTAAATAATCCTTTGAGTACGGTGAAATGCCCTTACCGCCGAATACCTTTTCGTATTCCGTTACAACCTCCTGAGCATCTCCTCCGACTAACGTATCCTTAACCTTCAAGTAGCTCTTCGAATCCTGAAACACGCCATCGAGAAAGGTTAGCACCTCCTTTTGTGAAAATCTTCTGAAGATCTCGTCGTTAGGCCTCTCCAAGAAGAGGCCGGAAAGCCAGAGGTAGAGCAGGCTCCTCCCCCTAGCTATCGACACCATATCTTGCATATCTTCTTTCAATCCTACTCACGCTTTACACTGCATCTACACAGTAATAAACCTAAGGTTAAATAGACCTATGGTGAACCTTTCATGATGATCCCCATTAACAGGCCTATACTAGGCCTAGAGGAGGAGGAACTCGTTTTGAAAGTCTTGAGGAGCGGACAGCTAACGAACGCTTCCATGGCTGGGGGCCATATGGTCAAAAGATTTGAGCGCTCTTTGGCAGAATACCTTGGCTGTAAAGACGTCGTCGTGGTAAGCTCTGGGACGGCGGCCCTCCAAATAGCTTTGATGGCTTTAAATGTAGGCCTCGGCGACGAAGTCCTCGTCCCCTCCTTCACCTTCACCGCTACGGCCAATTCGGTCCTAGCCGTCGGGGCTACTCCGGTCTTCGTCGACATAGACGAATACTATACGATGGACGTAGAAGACGCAAGGAAGAAGATAACAAAGAGGACGAAGGCGATAATGCCGGTACATCTCTATGGTCATGTAGCCGAGATGAGGGCCATAAGAGAGCTAGCAAAGGAATACTCACTCATAGTGATCGAAGACGCGGCCCAGGCACTAGGTAGCAAATACGAAGGGCGCCCGGTCGGCCTACTCGGCGAGGCCGGCTGCTTCAGCTTCCATCCGAGCAAGATCATCACGACTGGAGAAGGTGGGGCCATATCCACCAACGATGAAGAATTGGCGAGGCTCGCTAGGATGATAAGGAATCACGGAATGGTCAAAGGATATGATACCTGTAGGCTTGGTCTGAACTTCCGTATGAGCGAAATCCATGCAGCCATAGGCGTCGCCCAGATGATAAAGCTAGAGGATTTCCTGAAAAAGAGGAGAGAAAACGCTAGAAGGTTGAGAGAGCTTCTTGACGGCATAGACGG
The DNA here is from genome assembly GCA_003641795.1 of Thermotogae bacterium. Taxonomy (GTDB): domain Bacteria; phylum Thermotogota; class Thermotogae; order UBA12178; family UBA12178; genus UBA12178. Next base: position 2,009 of record QNAP01000200.1, read on the forward strand.
GATAAAGTTGCCCGAAGAAAGGCCCAATACCGTATATAACTGGTACCTGTTTACCATAGCCTCGCCTAAGAGGGAAAAGATGAGGAAAGAGCTTGAAAAGGCAGGCATAGGGGCTAGGATATATTATGAAACACCTGTCCATATGTTGCCGTTATTCAAAGGGAAAGTCCGTCTGCCGATGACGGAAAGGATGGCCAAGGAAGTCCTTTCCCTGCCCGTACACCCCATGGTAAACGAGGAAGACCTAGAAAGAACGGCCCTTGCGGTAAGGACCACCCTAAAACCTTAAATCCTACCCGTTCTGGAGCAGGTGTGTCATGTCCCAGGAAGACGTCGTTTATGAATGCATAAGGTGTGGTGCTAGGTCCACCGCGAGCGAATTGGCGCAGCTCCCGGAGATCAAATGCATTTGCGGCTATCGGGTATTTAAGAAGGTAAGGCCCCCGGTCGTAAAGCAGATTAAGGCCCTGTAGTTCGTTTAAAGCCGAAGATTAGTTAGGCAAATCACGGTGAAATATATTAATGAGCTGACCCTCAGACAAGACGATGAAGCCCTTAAGACCGGTCGGCATCGTCGGTTATGGTGCATATATACCAAAGTATAGGCTGCCTACGACCGAAATAGCCCGGATTTGGAAGGGTGGTGGTTCGGGTCCAAACAAGGAAAAGGCCGTTGCAGGGATTGACGAGGATAGCGCTACGATGGCGGTGGAGGCCGCAAGGCGGGCTGTGGAGATGGCCAAGGTCAAGAGCCTTGGCGCCGTGCTCGTAGGGACGGAATCAAAGCCCTACGCCGTAAAGCCCACCGCTACGATCGTGGCCGAAGCATTGGGACAGCACTTCGTCCTAGCGGCGGACTTGGAGTTTGCCTGCAAAGCCGGAAGCGAGGCGATGCAGATGAACATAGCCCTCATAGGCTCCGGAATGATAGAAAATGGGATAGCCATCGGCGTAGATACCGCGCAGGGCAGGCCTGGGGATGAGTTAGAGTACACAGCGGCGAGCGGCGCCGCGGCCTTCGTATTCGGCCTAGCTAACGATTCGCCGCTAGCCATTATAGAGGAAAGCGTTTCCTACATAAGCGACACTCCAGACTTTTGGAGGAGGCAAGGCCAACCATACCCAAGGCATTTAGGCAGGTTTACGGGAGAGCCGGCCTATTTTCATCATACGAAGACCAGCGTTAAAAAACTCCTCGAAATAACTGGATATAAACCGGAGGACTTCAAATATGCCGTATTTCATCAGCCGAATCCAAGGTTTCCGCTAAGCGTGGGGAGAATGCTGGGCTTTAAAAAGGAACAGATAACCCCTGGCCTCCTAAACCCGGTGATAGGGAACACCTATGCCGCGAGTAGCTTGTTGGGCTTGGCCGCGGTACTAGATCTGGCCCAACCGGACGACCTCATACTTATGGCGAGCTTCGGAAGCGGCGCCGGGAGCGATTCGTTTGTCATAAGGATAACCGACGCCATCTTAGAGAGGAGGAAGAACCATATAACTGTAAAGAGCATGATCGAAAGCGGAGTCAGGATAGATTATGCCCAGTACGCGAAGTTCAGGGGGAAGATACTGATATGAGCCGCGTATTTGTAGCCTCGGTAGGGCTCATGCCCATAGGCGACCATTGGAAGGAATCGATAGGCGATATGATGGTCAAGGCCTCACTCATGGCCATGGAAAAGGCTCCATGGGCGAAGCCGGAAAGAGTCGTCGTGGGCAACATGTTCTCCGGCGCCTCTTCAAACCAC
>QNAP01000201.1 GCA_003641795.1 Thermotogae bacterium
ATGCTGAAGATGGGCTATCCGGTGCTTTGCAACGCTTCCTCAAAGATTCCCCTTTTCGGCGAGATCTTCGCGGATATCGGCGACGAACAGAACATCGCAGAAAGTTTGAGTACCTTCGCCGCTCACATGCGCAACGTGCTGGTTGCATTGGAAAAGGCGACGGATTCCGATCTCGTACTGTTGGACGAATTGGGAACCGGTACTGACCCCACAGAGGGGGGAGCACTTGGGGTCGCCATCTTGGAGGAGCTGTCCAATCGTGGTGTGCTGAGCTTGGTCACCACGCATCTTGCAGAGATAAAGTTTCACGCTTTGAAACATCCGAAAATGAAAGTGGCAAGCGTGGAGTTCGACACCGAACAAATGGCTCCAACTTACAGGATAAGGTTGGGAGTACCTGCCGGTGCTCACGCTATCGACACGGCTCGATCACTCGGCTTCCCACATCGTATAGTGGAAAAAGCCGAATCCCTGATCGATCCATCTGTCAAAAACCTTTGGGAAACAATCCAAGAGCTCCAAAAGCGGTTATCGAATGTCGAAGAGCTACATAGAAAACTGAAGGAAAAAGAACAGGAAATAACCGTACAGCTCCAAGAAATAGAAAAGATGAAGGAAGAGTTGAAACAGGAGGGTATCAAGCGCGTTGATCATGAGCTTAGTGAAATGGTCAACGCAATCGAGAACTACAGGAAAAAACTCCACATGATGGTTGAAGCGAGCGCCAAAGCCTCTCTGGAAGAACAAAAGAAACAAATCAGTGAGCTCGTCAAAATGGAGAAGAAACTGGAAGCCGACAGAAAGAGTGTAGAAAGCCTCAAACTTTTAGAAGCGGAACCTCTCCGTGTGGGCGATTACGTGAAAATCAAGGGAAGCGCTGCTATCGGAGAGGTTATCGATGTGGACGAAGAAAAGGCAACCGTTCAGTTCGACGTCAGAAGGGTGAGGATACCCCTCTACGAGCTGACCAAAGTTTCCTCAACACCCGGGGAATCTCGTGCAACCCTTCGTGTCAAAGTGCCATCGAAAAGTTCTTTCAAAACCCGGCTGGACGTTAGGGGCAAGACAGTGGAGGAAGCTTGGCAGGAGATAGATGCGTTCCTCGACGAACTTGTCCTCACAGGTATAAACAGGGCGGAGATCATACACGGCAAGGGGAGCGGCCGATTGGCACGAGGCATCTGGGAACGCCTCAGACGAGACTCGAGGATTAAGAGCTTCAGACTGGGGACCCCTCAGGAGGGGGGAACGGGCGTCACCGTAGTGGAGTTGTGATCACCCGTTCCGCTTGAGCAAACCGCGTTTCTTGGCGAAGTTCTCCACCCGATAGAAGATCGTTATCCCCAATGGCAAAAGGAGCACACCGAGGATCAAAAGTGGGTAGATCTCCCGCCAGAGTTCCGCAGTTTTCACACCATGGAGTATCGCCGCTCTCATCCCCCTGAGGGCATAAGTAGCAGGAGAAAGAGCAGCGATCTTCTGCATCCACATAGGAAGGACATCGATCTCGTAGTAAACACCCGAAAACATCAACAAAATAGCTTGGAATATGTGTACCACCTGGACGCCCTTTTCCGGTGATATCAAAGGCAGAACGGCCCCAGCTATACCAAGACCTATGAAAGAAAGTGAAGCCACCCCAAGCACCAACCCCGCACCGACTAAGTTGGCGCGGGAGAGGTTGAGCTCGAAGAGTAAGGAAACGACCATCAAGATCAAGGCGCTTCTCAGCACTCCGTAGAGGACACTGAAGATGCATACGCTCAACAAGTGTGTAGCGCGCTGCACCGGTGCCATGAAGGTGTACTCGATGGTGTCTTCCCAGCGCTCCCAGGCTACTGTCTCCGCCACGATTTCAAACAGGATGGAGAGATAACCCCAAAGTATAGACCCGATGAGCATGTACATCACCAAGTAGTTCACGTCCACGGTAGCTCCAAAGCTCACTGCTCCTTTGCCTATGAATCCCATGGTCACAGTGTTGGCAACGGTGTATGCGAAGAAGACCAATTCCCATTTCCAGTACCTCTTAATGAGATTGAAATTCCTTTCCATGAAAGCCAGAGCAGCTCTCAACTCGCGAAGAACCGCTTCCACTTCAAACCACCTCCATTTCCAGCTCCTCAAAACTCCTTCCCGTGTACTCCAAAAAGACCGTTTCCAGCGAGGCATCTGGATACTTTCTTCGAAGGCTTTCCACCAACTCTATGGGCCTTCCTTGAACTACGACTCTACCTTCGTGCACGATCAAGAGTCGGTGGCATAAACGGCTCGCTTCATCCATATCGTGGGTGGAGAGAAGTATCGTACTCCCTTCCCTGTTGGCATGAAGAATGAGCTCCTGCACCTCTCGTTTCGCACGAGGATCGAGGCCGGTGGTTGGCTCGTCCAAGAGCAAGAGCTTGGGCCTTGTCAGGAACGCCCGTGCTATCGCCACTTTTTGTTGCATACCTCTTGAAAAGTCTTCTATGGGGTCCTTCAATCGTGCCCTGTCGAATCCCATCAGTGCCATCAACTCGTTGGCTCGCTTCAACGCCATTCTTTTTGACAACCCATAAACCCCGGCAGAGAAAGAAAGATTTTCATATGCCGATAGTTTCTTAAAGAAACTCGCTTCCACCGATACACGGTGAATGAGTCGTCTCACCGTGTCTGGCTCTTTCAACACATCGTGACCAAAAACCTCTATCTTTCCTTCATCCGGTATAAGAAGTGTGGCAATCATCCTGATCAACGTAGACTTGCCCGACCCATTGGGCCCCAAAATTCCGAAAATCTCCCCTTCCTCTACTTCAAAGGAAATCTTTCTCACCGCATGCACCACTTCTTTTTTACCCTTTTTGAAATACTTACTCACGTTCCTTACCACCACTGCTGACATTGCTGATCACCTCAACTCCCCGAAAAGTGTTTCAAAAAAGAAAAGGGGTTGTGCGCCTTGCACAACCCCTTTCAAACTTTGGCAATCGCTCGGCTACGTCGGTATATACCCTATAGGGGTATATGCAAGGCAATCCTCCAATACCTTCGGCAAAACGATAAGCTGCCTGTGCTTGAACACCTCGCATACCCCCTTTCAACGTTCGATTTTCATCGGCGCACAAATTTTAGCACCTTCATGTTACAACTTTCCTACACAAACTGCTCTGTGATGTGCTTCGAAGATATGGAAGTATTAAATTCAGCAAATCCTTGACACAGAAAAACACCCTCGTGGTTTTTCCTACCATTTCGGGGTGTTTTTATTGCTTCGTTCTTGGGTTCAATCACATTCCACTTATACCAAGTAAATACATCCAAAGCATATCACTTACTAAAACTGGATTTTTTGGGTTAGAAACATCTACTATTACAAAGCCATTTCTACCATCAGCAACATATGCATAATTACCTGAGACATGTACATCCTCTGCCTCATCCGTATCCAAATGCCCAACTTGTACCGGATTTGTTGGGCATGTTATATCCACTATTACTAAGCCATTGTGACCATCAGCAATATATGCATAATCTCCTGAAACATGTACACCCTCTGCCACACCATCTGTATCCAAATAACCTACCAAAATTGGATTCGATGGCTCTGATATATTTACTATTACTAAACCATTCCAGCCATCAGCAACATATGCATAATCTCCTGAAACATGTACACCCTCTGCCACACCATCTGTATCCAAATAACCTACCAAAATTGGATTCGATGGCTCTGATATATCTACTATTACTAAACCATTCCTACCACCAGC
>QNAP01000202.1 GCA_003641795.1 Thermotogae bacterium
CTAGTAATGGGGTCGAAAGAGCCAGGATAAATGGCGAGCATTCTTACACCTCTTTCATCTCCATCAAGCCTTTAAGATCACGGGAGGTTTTCAAGCGACTTTCGATTTCCACGAGGTCTTTCAACGTCATGTCGGCAAGCTCGCGGGTGATGGCGTCGTTCACTTTGTACCACACATACTTAACAGCGCAGTCCCCAAAGCGCGGGCAATCTTGGTTTATAATGCAGGACAAAACCCTCATCGGAGTCTCCAATGCGTCTATAACAGACTTTACAGTTACTTTCGATGCCGGCATAGCGAGACGATAACCACCGTGCCTGCCACGAACTGTTTCGACGATTCCTGCTTGCCTTAGCTCACCCAGAATCTTTTCCAAAAAATCCTTGGGCATTTCCTGACGCTCGAGAATCTCCTTCACCGAGAGCTTGGGATGACCGGATTCCTGCGCTTTGGCCAATTCAACGAGGGCCCTCAAACCATAACCACTCTTCAAGGTTAACCCCATAACTTACCTCCTGTCCTCCGTGGTTTTTTCAGATAAATTCTATCATATATGTAGGATTTTTCTAAGATATTCTTCTTCGGTTTCGTCGGTTACCTTCCCATCGAGCTTGACGCTGAGGAGCTCTTCCAATATCTCTCGCATTCGAGGGCCTGGCTTTATGCCTAACTTTTTCAAATAATTACCGTTTACCTTCTTCAACTTCGTTTTTGAGACCTTACGCAGATACTCTTTGATCCTGGATTGCCCCGCTTCGTCGGTGTGTGCGGCAATAAAAGCCACTCCTTCAGGAGACAGATCTTTCAGGTACTTGTGAACACAAGAAAGCGGTGCATCACTTTCGAGCGCTTCTATCGCGTCTTTGATCTTAGGCTTGATAGACTTGAATTCCCTGTAAACGCGTCCCGAAAGCCCGTAACGCCATTCAACATAGCTCCAAGAGGATTCACTGGAGTATTCCATCAAAACCATAATCAAAGCATAGAAGGGTCTCAAACGTATGAAAAAATGCCTTGCCCAACTCAAGAAGTCATAGAGTGCCTTCACACGTGTACCCAACACCTGGGTATAGTAAACCTCTGGAAAGAGATGTTTGAGTACACCCAGTTCACCCATGCGGCGAACCGAACCTGGAACGTCTCTTTCAGCTAACAACTTTTCGATTTCTTCACGGATACGAGCTCCTGTGACCTTTTCCAAAAACTCTCCCTCTACCGCCTCCCTCAGAAATTCCAGTGTTTCCTGCTCTATTGTGAACCCGAAACGTTTCTCGAAGCGTATAGCTCGAATGATGCGGGTGGGATCCTCAACAAAGCTTAAATTGTAAAGGACCCGGATCACCCCGTTTTCGAGATCCTTTCGACACTCAAAGAAATCAAGCAATCTTCCAAAGGCACCAGGGTTTAGTTTTATGGCCATGGCGTTTATGGAGAAATCTCTGCGGTAGAGATCCTTCTTTATGGTGCTAATCTCCACCTTTGGAAGCTCCGCAACCGCCTCGTAGTACTCCGTCCTGGCAGTAGCCACATCAATACGAAATCCATCTTTGAAGAAAACTGCTGCGGTGAAGAACTCAGGATGTTCCACCACCTTGACATCGAAGTGATCTTCGAGGGCGTGCGCATAAGCAATACCATCGCCTTCCACAACAATGTCGAAATCATAGTTTGAATGTCCAAGAAGCAAGTCTCTGACGAATCCTCCCACAATGTAGGTGGGCATGTTCATCTCACTGCCAACGTTTCCCAAAAGCACTAAGAGGTTGTAGTAGTGCTTCGGGAGCCTTTCTTTAAGGAGCCGAGACACATCGTATTCCTGGGGTTCCTCACGTATTGACACTTCTTTGCGAAAGGATCTCGGTAAATGCCTAGAGCGAATTATGTCTGTTCTCGTGATTATACCCACAAGGATTCCATTTTCCAATACTGGAACCCTTCCGATACCTTTGTCTCTCATGATCTCGATGATCTGGCTTACGGGTGTGTCCACATCCACCGTCACCAACTTCGTCCGCGTGATGGATTTTACTGGCTTGTCGCCAAGTCCATGGCTCATGGCTTTGTCGATGTCCTTTTTAACGACGATACCGATGAGTCTGTTGCCTTCGATTACCGGCAGTCCGTTGTGCCCCGTCCGTTCCATTATGGTGTTTGCTTCGGATATCTTCGCGTGAGCAAAGATCGTTCTAACGGGAGAAGACATGATATCGCGAGCTTTCAGGGCCGGTGTTACCACCTCAGCAAGTACCTTAACCAACTGCTGAATGACGCTCTCGAGACGACCATTATCCACTCGCGTAGAAGCTGCCTTGTAGTGTCCACCTCCACCAAAAGCACCCATCACTCGAGTCAGATCCACTTCGTCGCTGGATGTGCGTCCCACTAAAAAGATCTTTTTGCCCATTTGTACCACGCAAATCAAGGTGTCATGGCCAAGGATCTCCCATGCTTTACTCACTATCAAGTTCAATCCTCCAACGAACTTGTCTATCCGTGCCTGGGCGATGGCTACTGGGCAGGACTTCACCTCTATCACCCTCACGCTATCGATGAGGGACTGGAAGAGTAACTTCTGTTCGGCTGTCATATCCGCGCTCACAAAGTCTGCTACTTCCTCTAAATTCGCTCCCTTCTCCAACAACCATGCGGCCATTTCGAGATCTTCCGGAGTAGTCGTAGTGTAGAGAAAATTTCCGGTGTCTTCATGAAGTGCGATAGAAAAGAGGGTAGCTTCCACTTTGTCCAGTTCGATCATGCGTTTCTTGATCTCGCGCAAAAGAAGTGTCACCGTCGCTCCCACGGCTTCGTGATGGTGTTCTCCTGGGATGTCGCTCTCTTTTATCTCTGGATGATGATCGTAGACTACCACGCGATCTATTTCATTTGCCCGACCGACGATTTTTTCATCAAGGCGAGAGAGAGAAGAGGTGTCAACCACTATTAAGGATTCAATGCTTCCCTCTATCTCCTTCGGCGATAGATACGGAAAGTACTCCGCATAGATACCGAGATATTCTTTCAAATTGGCAGCAGGTACACCACTGAGGAGAATTTCGTGGTCAGGGAAAAGCTTCTTCGCCGCGACAGCAGAAGCGAAGCCATCGAAATCGGGGTTTTTGTGTGTCGTTATGATCTTCAACTCAGGACCTCCATATGGAAGTAGTTGAGCCGAGTTCTTTCAACTTAACGCTCAGCTCGTCCATTTCCTCAAGGATCTGCTCCATCTTCTGGGTGAGTTTTTCATGCTCACGGTGCAACGTGAGCAGCATTTCGTGATCCGCAGCGTGAACTTTCATCTTGCCTTCGAGACGCGCCAACTCTCCCTCTTTTTTTAAGTACTCTTCTTCCAACTCTCCAAGACGCTTCTTCAGTGATTTCACGCGGTTCTTAAGCTTCTTCGAGCGTTGGAACGCCATGAGTTTTTCTTTCGCATCCTTTGTATCTTCCTCTGAGGAGTCTGACACCTTAGAAGATAGTTTCAAATACTCCTCTATATCACCAATCTCGATTACCGAGCCATTGAATACCACTAGTATCCTTTCACAAACGGATTCTATCAAGCTTTTGTCATGAGTGACCATCAATATTGTGCCTCTGTAATCCTTTAGCACCTCCTCCAACACTTGCACTGACTCCAAGTCCATGTGGTTGGTGGGCTCATCGAGCACCAGCACGTTAGGATTCTCCACGATTGCCAACGCCAGAGCGAGCCCGGTTTTCTCACCGCCACTCAG
>QNAP01000203.1 GCA_003641795.1 Thermotogae bacterium
TTCAGCTTCGCTCTCAGCCGCATCCATGCGGCTTCGAGGTCGTTTTGTATGGATACTCACTCGGCGCTCGTGAGGCTGTGTGATCGTGAGGGATTCTGTTAAGCGATTCATGTGAAGAGACAAAGGTTTTCACATTGCAGAAAGCGAAGCACAACACGCTTTCTGCAATGTGAAAGGAAAAAGGTGGTGCATCCCACACGCTCACTCGGCGCTTGTGAGGCTGTGTGATCGCGGGGGCTAAAATGATAGTCCAATTTTGAACCGATACGAGATGCTGCATAACTTCAGGTAGAATTGGGTGCAGGGGATGAACTTTTGTGTTTCTTGCTGGAAGGGTGAACATTTTATCACGCAGGTTTTTTACGTTATGCCTCCAGGAATTTTCGAATACACTCGCCGACACTTGCAAGAGCCGGATCTTTGTGTTAAAATCTTTCTGTGCCGGCGGTGTAGCTCAGCTGGCTAGAGCATGCGGTTCATACCCGCAGAGTCGTGGGTTCGAGTCCCACCGCCGCCACCAGGTGCTGGGTGCGTAGCTCAGTGGGAGAGCGCTTCCTTGACGAGGAAGAGGTCGCAGGTTCAATCCCTGCCGCACCCACCAGGGGGCTTTAAGCCCCTTTTTCATTTGGGATCGTAGTGATTGGTGATGGGAAGCCGTCTCTCCTTCCCGAGAGCACGGGAAGATACCTTCACCCCGGGTGCCGCTTGGCGCCGTTTGTACTCGGAATTCTTCACCATCTTTATAACCGATTTCACCAGCTCTTCATCGTAACCTTCTTCAACGATGTACTCTATCGGCTTGTCTTCGTCAATGTACATCCTCAGTATAGAATCGAGCACGTCGTACGGCGGTAGCTTTTCCTGATCGGTCTGCCCAGGTCTTAACTCGGCTGAAGGAGGCTTTTTGAAGACGTTCTCTGGAATCACAGGTTTCGGAAAGCGCGTGTTGATGATTCTCCCTATCTTATAGACTGCTGTCTTGTATATATCTTTTATCACCGCGAAGCCCCCGGCCATATCTCCGTAAAGTGTCGCGTAACCAACACTCATCTCACTCTTATTGCCAGGCACCAAGACTAACCAACCGAATTTGTTGGAAAGTGCCATCAGTATATTCCCTCTTATCCTTGCTTGGAGGTTCTCTTCGGTAACATCTGGAGGAAAACCGGTGAAAACCTCTTCGAGCGTTTCCAGATATGCCTGGAATGCTTTCTCTATGGGAATCACAAACGTTTGAATGCCGAGGTTTTCCCCCAGTTCCAAAGCATCGTCCACACTCTCTTTGGACGAGTATCTGCTGGGCATGAGAACCCCTTTGACGTTCTCGGATCCCAAAGCCAAAGTGGCAATGGACGCTGTCACAGAAGAGTCTATGCCCCCGCTCAATCCCAAAACCACCTTGCTGAAACCGTTCTTCTTCACATAATCCCTTACCCCTAAAACGAGAGCGTCGAGGGTGTCTCCCAACTCCCCTTTCAACATCTCAACCCTGTTGGGAACATCGTCGGACGGGGCATTCTTTTCCACTTTCAGGCTCACGATCTCACACTCTTGAAAACTCTCAACCTGCCTTCTTCTGGGCTCATGGAGTTTTGCCAACACAGCTTCTTCCAGATGAAGATCCACCACGAGGAAATCTTCTTCGAAACCCTTAGCCCTGGCGATGACTTCACCCTTGTGATTCACCACGAAGCTATGACCATCAAAGACAAGCTCGTCTTGTCCTCCTACGAGATTGGTGTAAATTATGGGTACTCTGTAATCTCGAGCTCGAACACCCACCATCTCCTCGCGCATGCGGGGCTTGCCAGTCTCGAAAGGAGAAGCCGAAATGTTCAGTATCAGATTGGCATTACCTGCAACCACTTCTGCTCCCATGGGTCCTTCTGGTACCCAGATATCTTCACATATGGTGATGCCCACACGTATTCCAGCAAGGTCGATCACCAACGGTTTGCGGCCTCTGGCAAAGTACCTGAACTCATCGAAGGCTCCGTAGTTCGGAAGTATGGACTTTCTGTAGATGGCACGGATCTTACCTTCGTGGATGATGGCTGCAGCGTTGTATATATCGTTACCAAAATCCACAAAGCCAACTATCAAGACAAGACCCGTGTTGACAGTGGATCTGGCAAACTCTTGAACGGCTTCCACATTGGCCTTGAGGAAATCGGTGCGGAGCATCAGATCTTCTGGCGGATACCCGCAAACGGAGAGCTCTGGAAACGTCAGTATCTGAACGCCCTGTCTTTGGGCTTTCTCAACAACTTCCGACATTTTCTTCACGTTCTCGCGCATTCCACCCACGACTGAGTTGATCTGCCCCAGTCCCACTCTGACTTTCATACGAACACCGCCCTTTTTCTATCTCGTTCAAAAGCAGTTTATCACCAAATTTTTACGATGTAGTATAATCTTCTCAAAATAGGAGGTATAAGTATGCGAAAACTCAGGATTCTTATCCTTTTGGCATGCCTCGTTCTACTCGTAGGGGTAAAAGCAATGGGGTTCGATCTTTTGGGGAAATACAGTTATGATGTTGACGAACGCATAAGGTTCGTAGTGGATACTTACAACAACGAATTTGGCACATGTTTCTTCAAGATCTACCAAGTGGAAACGCGGAACGATCCTCTGGGGTTTTTCTTCAGCAAAACCGAATTCAAGAAAAAACTTCTTCAAAGTTTTACCTCTTACCTGAGAGAGTGGAGTTATAACGAACTCCCCGTGGGAAAACTACCGGTAGGACTTTATGAAGCCGAGGTCGCCTTCAAAGGAGAAACGAAGAGATGGAAGTTCTCCGTTACGAGCATCAGAGGGTATTATTTGATCACCGAAAAAGAGGCTCTGTTCGTGTTCGACAAGGGAGAAGGATACCCTCTAAAAGGAGCCCGACTTTATCTGTGTAATGAAGATGGACCAGTCTTTTTGGGGGAATCCGGCAACGATGGGACCTTACCCATTCCTATCAACGCATTGAAAGAGATTCGTTACAGGGATCGAATCCTTGTTTTGGGAAACGGTCAGGTGAACGTCTTCAGTTTCTCCGCGTGGTTACCAAGAACCGAGGAAATGAGAACAGGGATCAGAGCCTTCGTTCTCACCGACCGACCGGTCTACAAGCCTGGTGATGAAATAAGACTAAAGATCTTTTTGCGAAAGATTACCGAAGACTCCTACACCTACGCTCGGTTGAAACACGTCACCGTTTCTCTCTTCGATCCTCTTGGAAATCGCGTTTTCCAAAAGCATCTCCCCAATGTCGAAGGAAGTATTAGTTTGGAAGTGTCCACCTCACCAGAGTGGAGGATTGGTTCTTACAAACTCGCCATCAGCGGCGGGAATTTTCAGGAAACTGAATGGATCAACGTTCTCCACTACGTAAAGCCAGCATACAGTGGCGAGGTAGAGGTACCTGAGGACATCTACGCTTCCAATCTGATCTTCACGGTGAGGGCTTCTTACCATTTTGGAGCGCCGGTGAGCGGCGGATGGACAAAGGTGAATGTTTTTGACAGAGAAGAAGATGAACTCATCTGCTCCGGCGAAGGCATTCTGAGTGATGAAGGCGAAAAGACCTTCGTTGTCCAAACAAAAGGCATCAAGTCTGTCACCGAAATAGATGTAGAAGCGTACGTTTGGGATGAAAGCGGTGTGGAGGTTAAAGCCCATGGAAAGACAACCTATCATCCCACAGAGTACGAA
>QNAP01000204.1 GCA_003641795.1 Thermotogae bacterium
ACATACTGTAATCTTTCAGCGTCATGGCGTATCGTCTGAATTCCTTTGCTCCTCTCAGTCCTTTGGTATAAGGCGTGATGAACTTTCGAAACTCTACGATAGCTTTTCTCTCGCCTTTGTCCTTGGACAGCATTTTTAAGTGTGTCAGCACGGTCTTGCAGCGATCACGAATGGTGGGGCTATAGTATCTTTCCCCTTCAAATCGAAGTCTTGCTGCCTTGAATATCCACGGACTTCCCACAGCACCTCGTGCTACGAGCACTCCATCCACGCCTCGATGATTCAAAAGTTCGTCGATGTCTTCCGGCGTGAAGACGTCTCCACTTGCAAAGATAGGAATATCGAAATGATTCTTCAACCTCTCAAAGGCGTCTCTTCTGGCTTTGCCATTGTAGAGTTGAATTGCTGTCCTTGCGTGAATCTCTACAAGGTCCACCCCTTCTTCTGCCAGAAGTGATACTATACGCTCTGAATCGTCCTTTTCCCATCCCAAGCGTGTCTTCACACTCAGCGGCTTTTGTACGCGCTTTTTGATCTCCCTCACGATGGTTCTCAACCTGGGTAGATCTTTCAAAAGAGCGGCGCCGGCGCCGCGTTTCACCACCTTCTTTACAGGACATCCTGCATTCAGATTCAGCCACACAGCCCGATCCGAGACCTTCTCGGCAGCTTCTGCCAACTCTGCTGGATCGCTTCCAAAGAGCTGGATCACACAGCGATCCTTCGGGATCTTAGTGGTACGCATCAGCACGGCGCGGGATGAGATCATCTCAGAGTAAGTCATTTCCGCGCCCCATCTGCGGCAGATTTCCCTGAATGCCGCATCACTGTAGCCTGCCATGGGTGCCAACGAAAGTTTTGGAAATCTCAAGCCACTTTCACTCCTATGCGCCTTGCCAGGTAGATGAAGGGCGTATCGCCCGCAGCTACGAAGAGCTTTAACACGTAGGTGGTGAGCAAGATATCCCACCACACTTTGGCTTCAAAGACTCCGAGAAAAGCTATAGCACAAAAGATAACGGAGTCAATGAGCTGGCTCACGGCGGTGGAGAGGTTGTTTCTCAGCCAAAGGTATTTCCCCTTCGTTTTCTGTTTCCAAAAATGGAAAGCCCACACATCGTGAAGCTGAGAAACTATATACGCTGTGAGACTTGCCAAAGCGATCCGCGGCATGGGAAGGAATATGGCTTCGAGATGGGAATGGGCGAAATCGGATGGAGCTGGCCTGAACTGCAGAGCGTAGACCATATAGAAGGTCATTATCATCAGGACAGAAAAGCCTATCATAACACCTTTTCGAGCCTCTTTTTTACCGTAAAGCTCCCCGAGGATGTCGGTAGCCAAAAATATACTGCCATAGAGAACGTTACCGAGAGTGGCCGTAAAACCGAAGAGCTCCACCGTTTTGAGCACCTGGATATTACACAGTATTACGCTGTACGTTATTGCTACGTAGAGTCCTACCTTTCCAAAAATGCGGAAAAGCAGGAGCAAAACAGAGAGATCGAGTATTAGAAATCCTATCCACAAGAGCTCGTTCACCGACAAACCCCCATCCGTCTTTTCAATCTTTTACTAGCTTTGGAAACATCATCGTTGCAAGGCTCGACGTTGTAACGGCAAATCCCAGAAGTACCACCACATCGATCCAAATCTCCGAAATGCCGGCCCCCAAGATCATGACGTTCCTCAACGCGTCCGCCGCGTAGGTAAGAGGCAGCACTTTGGAAATGTAATGAGCGAATTTCGGCATCTGCTCGATGGGGAAAAAGACCCCGGAGAAGAACATCATAGGAAAGTTTATCATACTGATCATCAATTGGGCGGTTTCCTGACTTTTCATCCCCGCCGTTACGATCACACCGATGCCTATAAAACTGAACGTTCCCAGTATCAAAAGTAGTATCACGTTCCATATTGAACCTACCATATGGACGTTGAAGAACAGCATCGAGACAGCCAAGATCAACATCGCTTGAACGATGCCGCGCGCAACCTGTGCCAGCACCTTTCCCACCACTATTGAACCCCTGGATATGGGAGCCACCATTATGCCATCAAGAGTTCCAAGCTCCCTTTCCCTGGTGATAGCCGCGGCAAGCCCTGTTGAAACGCTCAATATGGCGATCATGGCCATCAAACCGGGAGCGGTGAAGTCGTAATAATTAAACTTTCCTCCATCTACACCTGAGAGCTCCACCTCGAGCCTTTTGGTGGTCGAAAGAGAAGGCGCTTGCATCATGTTTGGAACTGTTTGAGCCATCATCACTGCCATCTGAGGATTTTTTGGGTTTGGTATCACCTTCAGCTTCGCTTCACCCTTCAGAAAACCCTTTGTGAACCCCTCAGGAACGAGCACACCTACCAGCACTTCGTCGCGCATCAATCCGCGTGCCAGTTCTTCAAGACTCTTGTAGTAAAGGACGTTTTTCCCCTTCGCGAAGACGGAGAAAGCTGGATCTTGGCTGACCACACCGATTTTACCTTCCATTTGCTGTGAAGGTTGTTTGGGGAATACATAACTCAGCATGAGCATCATAACGATGGGAAACAAAAGGAAAGCAACCATCATGCCGGGAGATCTCAGCAAAAAGAGTAGGTCTTTCCATGCTATGTGTAGGGTGTGCTTCATATTACTCACCTCCGGCAATCCTGACGAAAATGTCCTCTAACGATGGTTCCTCTGATTTTATGTATCTAACTTTCACAGGAAGCTTTCCAAGTTCCTCGACAAATTTGGAAAGGTCTGTAGTTTCCACCTTGTAGTAATTTCCCGCATTTTCGAGCACACGACAGCAATCCATTTCCATCTCCACGGGTTTATCCAATTCGAATTCCACTACTTCGCGCTCGGTGAAGAGGCGTTTCAAGTTCCTTGGTGTGTCGAGGGCAACGATCTTCCCCCTGTTGATAATGGCCACACGATCACAGAGCGTTTCCGCTTCGTGGAGGAGGTGTGTGGTGTAGACGATGGTCATGCCCTCCTCGTTGAGATACTTTACAAAATCTCGAATCTTGCGTGTGGTGATTGGATCCAAGCCTATGGTGGGTTCGTCCAAGAAAAGGATCTTCGGCCTTGGAAGGAGCGCTCTGGCGATGTTAACTTTCTGTTTCATACCCGTGCTGAGTTTTCCCGCTTGGGTGTTTCGTCTGTCCCACAGATCGAGCATGGTGAGAAGCTCTTCTGCTCTTTCCATCATCGTTTTCTTGTCAATGTTGTAGAGCCTTCCAAAAAAGAACAAGTTTTCCAGCACGGTGAGCCTGTTGTAGAGTATCAATTTATCTGAAACGAGCCCTATCATGCTTCTGACCTTCTTTCCTTCTCTCACAACATTATGGCCGGCCACCAATGCTTGCCCGGAAGTAGGCTTCGTGAGTGTGGTAAGTATGCGGATGGTAGTGGATTTGCCTGCGCCGTTGGGCCCGAGGAATCCAAAAAATTCCCCCTCTTCAACGTCGAAACTCACTCCGTCCACTGCTTTGACTTCCTTGTAGTACTTTTTGAGTTCACGAACCTCTATCGCTTTCATCTTTCCACCTCGCAATCTCATCATGGAGTTCTTTTATGATCCGGTAAACCCGCTCCCTGTAAGGTTTCTTCCAGTCGATCTGCGCCAGCTTTGTAAAGCTTTTCTTGAATATGCTCATCAGCTTGTGATCGGGACATTTCATGCCCTTTGGAGCGGG
>QNAP01000205.1 GCA_003641795.1 Thermotogae bacterium
GTATAATGCGATTAGGTTTGCTTTTTGGTTTTCCCAACGGAAGTATTTCTCATAAGCGGCCCTGCCGTTCCGTCCCGCGGACACCAGCAGTTCGGGGTTCTTTACAAGTTTGTTCAAAAGGCTTCGCAGTGCCGAGACATCTCCGTACGGCAATGCCCATCCCAGATTGAATTGTCTTGCCACTTGTGCAGGATAAGTACCCTCGGTGCAGATATAGGGTTTACCCAACATCATGGCTTCAAACATCTTATTTGCGCTGGAAATTAAAGCCACCTTCATACAGGGATTGTACAACAGGCTGATCAGATCTGCCTTATCCATAAGTTTTATTGCATCGGCGTGAGGAACTCTTCCATACAGATTTACATTGTCCAATGATTGTAAGGTTTCTTTTAATTGCTTATCTCGCACATAACCAACGACGTCCATTTCCACACCCTTACAGCCACGGATTGCCTCAACCAGAAACAAAGCCGCTCTATTGATAGAAATATGACCACTATAATTAATCCGTACAGGATTTCCTTCAGGAACGCGGTAGTTTTTTCCCAGGTCACGTTGTGGAACGTTCAATACCTGAACCACTGGAACCCGTTGACAGGCCCGACGGCCGAAGTAGAGGGCACAGGCACGAACATCGCCTTGACTAAGCAGAAGCCCATCCACAAACGGAGTGAATATCCTGTCCAGAGCGGAAAAAATCTGCGGAATGGGAAATGGCTGGCCTGTTAGGCAAAGCCCCCATGGGTCGCGTATATCATAGACAATTTTATGACCGCAGATAGGCCGGGAAAGTATAGCCGGGATCACCGTGTCCAGGTTCATTACGTGAACGATGTCGTACTTTCCGATGATAAACTGACGTATAAGCCAAATCCACCATAGAGGCCAGAGGCAAAAATATTTGACTCCTGCTTTTCCTACTCGTCGCTGATAACGAATTATCTTGAAATTATCTTTCGACTCGACGGCAGGACGTTCACCCAGCATATCCCAACACAGGACCGTTACGGAATATCCCAGTTTTTGTAACACTTCTATGGTGCGTGGAACAGCCTGTGTCGAGTCCCAGGCGCCGCCTCGAACAACTGCAGCACTTTGCTTAGCTGGAACTGTTCCTGTCATTAATGTCTCTCCATCATGAATATATAGACCTATTGGTCTCGTTGCACTTTTTCGACCATCGATAATCGTTTTATAATTACCGTCGCTGCCAATATGTTTAGCAGCATGTGTACGATTGTTGTTGCTACCCATGCCCAGACTAATCCTCTCACGCCCCAGAAGGGTACCAGTAGATATGTGCATCCCAATAGCTGTGCCCCCCAGATTACATGTATGAAAAAGGTCCACCATACCTTCTCGGCACACATTGCGACTTGGGTGACCACGTCGTTAATGGCCTGGAAAACGGCTGCTGCAGCCAACAAGACCAGGAGGTCCCAATCACTTCGGAAGCTGGCTCCATACATGCTCATGATCCAGGGGCTTAGAAGCATAACAGGAACAGCCACTGCAAAGGCAACACCCCCTACCATACCAACGTTTGTCCAAAGCGCTTTGACAAGACGACGATAATCGCGCCGGCCCCACATCTCCGAAAGAATAGACAAAGTTACCCGCCTGACCGCAATCGGAACAAACAGAACCACCATCCGCCACCGACTAGCGGCATTAAATCCCCCCAGGCCGGCAAGTCCGGAAGGAATATGAGCCACTATTGCTTGGCTTAGTAGCATGGCAGGTCCCATCACAACGGCAATCAGCATTCCGGGCGTGGTATAATTCCATAGTATTTTCCGCTCACTCCAGATTCCATGAAATCCAAGAGGTATCCTGTACAAGTGGCATTGCTTAATTAGTACGGCAAGGCAGAATAGCCCTCCCCCCATCCATGAGAGGGTCATTGTCACTACTACTCCTACCAGGCCGAAGTTGGCTGTTAACGGCCAGACCAGCGCTATCAAGGTGATTCCCTGGACCAGATTTGAACTCGCGATGCTTCGGAATGCCATAAATCCTGCCAGAGCACCTTGCAATGCCTGCGTCATTACCATTGCAACGAGCATCAAGCCACCCAATGCTAACGGAAATGCCAACTCCGAGACTCCGAAAAGATTTTCTGCCACAGTTGGCGCCAACACCACGCAACATACCCCCATGACAAGCGAGAAAATCAGACCAAATATGAGAACAAGTGATATACTACGACCTGCGCGATTGGGATCAGTTTTCCTCAGTTCGGCAATGTGCTTCGTCCCAGTCTGTACCACTCCAATGATTGCAAATCTGCCGAATAGCGTGACTGTTTGAAGAATAAGCCCCCACTTTCCGTATCCGACCTTGCCGATTATCCTTGCGATTACCACCGCCGATGCTAAGGTAAAAATCCGAGACACCAGCGAGCCTATCACGGACCAGATTGAACCTGATAGTGCATACCACCGAAGACTACCGCTTGGGGAATACCTCTCGCGCAATCTACTCAGCCAACCTACAACGGGGTTTGCACAACTGTTCATCCTGTACTGGTCTTCGTCTTCCACTGCAGAAATTAATCCCGTTCCTGCCCAGTTGCCTTGGTGCACCTGACGGTGAGGTAGTGCTTTATTCCCTTTGCGATGCCTGCAAGCATCCCAAAGTCCATACAGACAATAATCATCGCACCACGAACATAGTTCCAGGGTTTGATGAAGAATTGCCATCGTCCCTTACGAAACATGCGGAAAGTCCAATAGGCCAAGGTGATTCCAATCGGAACCAGCCATAGCTGCGCGTAAAAGCATGCCAGGATGATCGAAGAGAAAATGGTAGCGTAGATGAGTACGATGAAATACAGGTTCCTTGATCCGAAGCGTTCACCCAGCACGACATGCCCGTAAATATTTCGTTTCACCATGCGATAACAGCTTCTTAAGTTGCCCCTGACACGCCAATATACCTTGGCATCGGGCAAAAAACGAAAAGACTTACCAAGCCGAATCCATGATGCATTGAAATGGGTATCCTCACCAGCGGGGACATGCTCCCTGTACCCCCCGACTGCATCGAACACCTCTCGACGATATGCAATGGCTCTATGAGATGACATTTGCTCAGAGGCCGATCCTTTCCCTAAATTGGCCAGGGCGATCTCGAAAGGCGTTTGTCCTACTCTTATCGTCCTACCCCCG
Source organism: Thermotogae bacterium (assembly GCA_003641795.1). Taxonomy (GTDB): domain Bacteria; phylum Thermotogota; class Thermotogae; order UBA12178; family UBA12178; genus UBA12178. Next base: position 3,174 of record QNAP01000205.1, read on the forward strand.
ACCACGTCAGGCGGCTGGCTTTCCTCAAAAGGTGCCAGCATCTTCTCGACGTAAACATCATCGTATCTGCACCCGCTATCGAAGCACAGTATGATATCCCCCGTGCAATGGGATACACATTCATTGCGCCCTTGGGAAATATTGTACCCGGGACGAGAAAAAACCTTGAGGCAAGGTATTTTCTCTGAAAGCTCCACAAGTGTTTCCCATGTGCCATCGTGAGATCCACCATCAACAACTATTATCTCCTCCAATATCCCCCTTCTGCAGTAATCTGCAAAGTACTCTATCGTTTCACGTAGTCCCTCCACGCAGTTCAAAGTGGTACAGATAGCAGAAACCTTGTGTCTCATCGACATTCCTATTGATACCCTCAACAATGATTTTGTTCTATCGTTGACAAGGTCTTCCTTTGAGGAATAGAACAGCAATTAGCCTCAGTCATTTTTATCAGATAGCACGCCGGTGCATATACGAATAGTCCGGTAACGATACACCTTCTTCTCTACTATAC
>QNAP01000206.1 GCA_003641795.1 Thermotogae bacterium
GAGCCAATGTTCTGATAACAAGCAACCCAAAGGACCTGATTGAATCTGACGCCATCGTTCTTCCGGGTGTAGGCGCCTTCGCCGAGGCTGTCAAAAACCTGTCTCCTTTGTTAGGCGTCGTGACTCAGTCGGTGGAAGATGGAAAACCCCTTTTCGGAATCTGCTTGGGCCTCCAACTTCTATTCACAAGGAGTTATGAAGGAGGTCCCACAGATGGACTCGACCTCATTTCAGGGGATGTAGTCAAACTGCCTGACAGCGTAAAGATTCCTCAGATGGGGTGGAACATCATTGAGATTGTTAGGCCTTACCCGCTGTTAGAGGGTATCCGAAACAGTCCCTATGTCTATTTCGTCAACGCCTACGTTCCTCAGCCTTCAGAGCAGGAAGTGATCGTAGCGACCACGGAATACGGAGTGAAGTTTCCATCGGTGGTGGCGAAACGAAATCTGTTTGCAACTCAGTTTCATCCTGAAAAAAGCGGTAAAACTGGTTTAGTCATCTTGAGGAACTTTGTAAAAATCATTAAGAGGTAGTAGAGGTGCTTGTCATTCCAGCCGTTGACATAATGGGGGGAAAATGTGTCCGCCTCGTTCAAGGAGACCCAAGGAGGTCGAAAGTCTATTTTGACAACCCTCTGGAAGCGGCTAGACAATTTGAAGTTCAAGGGGCAGAACTTATACACCTAATCGACCTTGACGCTGCCCTAGGTTCTGGGAAAAATTTGGAGGCAATAGAAAAAATCTTAAGGGAGCTCCGCGTGAAGGTGCAGATTGGAGGCGGAATCAGAACTCTAGAGAAGGTTGAAACTTTGCTAAAGCTTGGCGCCTTCCGAGTGATTTTCGGAACGGTTGCCGTCCAAAATCCTGCATTGATCCAAGAGGCTGTTCGCCGTTATGGTTCGCCACGAGTCGCCGTAGCCCTAGACGAGAGGAACGGCAAGATAACTTTTCACGGTTGGAAGGATCTATCAGAAATAGACTATTTGAACCTCGCGCGTTCATTTGAAGAAATGAAAGTCGGAACCATAATTTTCACCTCCACAAGCGTGGACGGAACTTTGAAAGGACCGCAAGTTGAAAAAATTAGGAAGCTTGTGGAAACAGTGAGAGTTCCGGTCATTGCTTCTGGCGGCGTAGCCAGTTTGAATGATTTAGCTATTTTGGCTGGAGCGAGTGTTGAGGGTGTGGTGGTTGGGACTGCCCTTTATGAGGGAAAGTTTACTTTGGAACAGGCTATAGAGGCTGTGAAAAATGTTAGCTAAGAGGATAATTCCCTGTCTAGACGTCAAGGATGGAAAAGTTGTCAAGGGCGTGCAGTTCGTAAATTTGAAAATTGAGGGAGACACAGCAAAGCTTGCGGAGATTTACGCGGAGCAAGGAGCAGACGAGCTGGTTTTCCTCGACATAACTGCCTCCTACGAGAAAAGAGACACTATGTTAGATGTTGTAAAAAGAACAGCTGACATTGTTTCCATTCCCTTCACTGTAGGCGGAGGCATCAGAAGTGTTGTTGACATAAAGAATGTGCTTTCAGCTGGCGCAGACAAAGTTTCCATAAATACCGCGGCTGTGAGAGAACCCAACCTTGTGAAGCAGGCAGCTGAAATTTTTGGCAGTCAATGTATCGTGGTTGCCATCGACACCAAGAGGGTTTACGTGAAGAAAACCGTGCCAGGCAAGACTATTGTGAATACTGCTGAGGGTAAGTGTTGGTGGGAAGTCTATGTTGAAGGGGGAAGGGTGCCCACCGGAATTGACGCCATAGTTTGGGCTAAGACCGTGAAAGAACTGGGCGCTGGAGAACTCTTACCCACCAGCATGGATCGCGACGGAATGCAGAGTGGCTATGACATCCCATTAATGAAATCCATGAGTGAAGCAACAAATCTGCCGGTAATTGCCAGCGGAGGCGCCGGGAACCTTGAGCACATTTACGAGGTTTTAACCGAGGGGAAAGCTGATGCTGCCTTAGCTGCCTCAATCTTCCACCTGTCTCAATATTCTGTGAGGGAAGTGAAGGAGTATCTCGCTAAGAAGGGAGTTCCTGTACGTCTAGTCTAACATGAGGTGCAAAACTTGGTCTTGCAACTAAGTGAAGCCGAAATAGAAGCCTTCGTTAAAAAAGTAGACTTTGAAAAGGCGAAGGGACTTGTTCCAGTGATTGTTCAAGACGCTTCAAATGGCAAAGTCTTGATGCAGGCCTTTATGAATGAAGAATCCTTACGGTTGACGTTAGCAAGTGGTAGAATGCATTTTTGGAGTCGAAGTCGTGGAAGGATATGGCTTAAGGGCGAAGAATCTGGACACTACTCCCTGCTGCAGAACGCTATTCTTGACTGCGATAACGACGCAATTCTCTTCAAAGTTCAGCAGATTGGAGCCGTTTGCCACACAGGCCGAGAAACATGTTTTCAGAAGCCAATAGTCGCCGAAGAAGAGTGCACGGTTGACGCGAAGATTATTGAAAGAATTTTCGAGGTTGTGATGGATAGAGTTAAAAATCCTACGGAGAAGTCTTATGTTTCACGCCTAGCTGCGAAGGGAGAAGACGCTGTTCTTCAGAAGAAAGGTGAAGAAATGGTTGAACTTATTCTTGCAACGATAGACAACAGCCCTGGAGAGATCGTACATGAAGCCACAGACGTGCTCTTCCATATCCTTGTGCTCTTGGCTCAAAAAGGCTCCAAACTGCAAGAAGTCTTCGAAGAATTGGAGCGTCGCCACCAAGTAAAGACCAAAGCTGCAAAGGCATGTTTAGGCTAGATTTTGTTGAAGGTTCGTTCTAAATCAGCGATGATTCCTTCCGGTTCTTCTACTCCTAGAGCTAACTGTAAAAACTTTTACTGCTTAAGTTAGAGCAGTTAGAGGAGTGGCGCCTAATGGTCGTAAAAGTTACTTGAGGACGCCATGGTGGCTGCAGAAGTAACGCGTAGAGACTACGACAAGGTCGCTGGTGGAGTGCTGATACTCTTCGGTGTTCTAGTAGCTTTAGTTGGAGGTTCCCTACTCTTCTATGAGCAGTGGAAGCACGCGTTAGGTCCTGCGCGGGGGTTAGAAGCTGACACATGAGGAAGAGCCCTGCGTCGTTCTGGTCATCAGAAAGCTTTGGAATGCCTTGAAGAGGAGCAAGGACCTCGAAGAGGCTAAGCGGCGATTCAAAGAGGCAACCCTCAACCTCATACTGGAAGGGAATCCCGGAAAGATGCGAGGGAGGAATGATCAAAATGGTTTTAGTTGAGGTGCTGCTTAGGGACGCTGAAACGGATGCTCCTATTCGCTACACGCCTGTCTGGCTTGACACCAACCAAACTTCCACTGACATAGACGGACTCGCCAAGTTCGATGTGCCACCTGGAAGATACACGCTTAAGGTCAGATCTCCGGTTTACGAGCCCTACACAGCTCTCATCACTGCTCCAGGAAGCTACGAGATCAAGCTGAGGCACATACTGCTTTGACCCAAGCCCTGGTTCTCTACCCAATCGACGACTTCGCAACCACAGCCTCAGGCTACTTCGGAGACCGCATAGCCACCCTCCTAGAGGAAAAAGGCATAGAAGTGTTCAGATTCGACTTGTGGAAGGCCAACCGCATGCTGTTTACGCTTCAGCAGATGATTCGCCCAGCAGATTTCATTGTCTATACGGGTCATGGTAAGCGAGACC
>QNAP01000207.1 GCA_003641795.1 Thermotogae bacterium
AAACGGGCACCGAGCTACACGGATGTAGCGAGCATGAAGCTGAAACAGGATGTTGAATCTTCATGGAAGTGCCCGTTTGTGAGTGTGAGCGAGGGAAGAAGCGGAGCACAACATGCTTTCTGCAATGTGAAATCAAGTGAAAAGGGAGGCAAAAGCTTGTCCAACTGATCAATGATTTTTACAACATCGCTTTTTGAAAGTTCTTGTGGTACCATTCATTTGGGCATCCTTTCTTATTTTGAGATATTTCATAAGATATTTCAATGGTACCGCCATTGAAATGTGGGAGGCCCACTTTTTGCGTGACACCCTATTTATAAAAACCAACGAGCTAAAACCCCGCTTTTCAAAGCAAGGATGTAGCCCGACACCCCGAAAGATGTTGACTTTAACTTAGCGATAGTGTACCACAGGAGCATGGTAGAGGCTAAACACACAAAAGGTTAGGTCTATCATACAGCATATCATTGGACACCGTCCTATTAGAAGGAACTGCTGGGGAACGTATCTGCTGAAACGATTAGGAGGTACATAAGAAGATGTCGAGGGAAGTAAAAAGAGCGATAGTTTTTGAACTAAACCACCTGTGACAGAAGAGCAAGAGATAATACTCGGACACCTCACATACCACGCTGGAAAACTCTGGAATCAAGCCAACTATCTCCGTAAAGAACAGGTTAGCAAAGCCCGACTATAGGGACCTATACAACAAACTCGAGGATACATCTTTACACCTACGTTCTTTACAGCCCCGCTCAGTTCAGATAGTTCTTGATGAAGCGTCAAGAGGATGGAGTAACTTTTCCAAATTCTTAGAAACTCCCGAAAAGTTCAAGAAGAGAGGGATAGAAACTGTTAGGCCACCGGGCTACGTAAGTCCTGAAACACCTCACAGGGTAGTAACTTGGGACAAAACTGGATTCGAGATAGGAGGAAGTAGGATAAGGCTGTCCATTTCAAAGAGCTTAAAGGAACGCTTGTTCGAGAAGTTTGGAATATTTCCCGAATACCTGTGGATAGAGACAGGGTACAAAGACTTGGAGAACCTCAAGATTCTCAATGTTCGAGAGGATAAGAATCTACAAGCTGAGTGAAGGTATCTCCGAGCCCCAGCTTTCTGTGGGGATAGGAGTAAAGGACGGCATGAATTCGCCCGGAGGGATAAGGGTAAAGACAATCTACCAAACTCCCTTAGAAGCCTATGACTTTAGTCGTAGATAGTTAACCGTTATGATCTTTCCTCTTTGCTCTATCATTCCACGCTTAGCGAGCATACTAAAAGCTCTGGAGACGGAAGGACGCGTGACTCCAAAACGCTTAGCAAGTTCTTCCTTAGTGTGAGGTAGCTCGAACTTTGATGCCCCTGATCTTTCTCTGATTTCCAGAAGGTAGGCCATCACTTTCTCTTCCAATTCTTTCATGCTGACGTTGTAAAACCTGCTGGTGATTTTCATCAGCTTGTCGCTGACAATGCGTAGGAAGTTTAGAACCAGTCGGTGATCGCTCACCAAGAGTCTTAAGAGCTCGTCTTTTTGAACGAACATTATCTGAACATCCTCGATCGTGACGAGATCTACCGGAAGCCGTGGATTGGAAGCGAAAATGATACCAGGGGCGACCTCCCCAGGTGCTTCTATGCGATCGACTTCTACTACCTTGCCATCTTCGTTCACAAACTCCCCTGAGAGCGTCCCTTCCAAAAGGATCATCAAGAAAGGACATTCATCGCCTCTTGACATTACCACTCCACCACGCTTGTAACCTTTTATGATGAATCTCAATCTTGTGAGCATCCCTTCGATTTCTCGCGCGCTGAAACCTTGAAATAGTGCTAATTGACCTAATTCACTCGCTATCCGGTGCTCTTCCAAAAAGCCACCTCCGTCACTCCGTAACATATGTTACAGATTTCACCAATCACTTCTATTATACTTTAGTTGACCAAATTAGTCAACTTATAAATTGGGAGGTGGAACTATGGCAGTAGAGATGTTTTGCTATCAATGTTCCCAAGCTGCAAGTGGTACCGGGTGTACCGTCATGGGAGTTTGTGGGAAGTCGCCAACGTTGGATAGACTTCAGGACAACCTCATTTTTACTCTAAAAGGGATCTCGGCTTATTATCATCACGCCAGGGAACTTGGATACAAGGATGAAGAAATAGCCGCATTTTTGGGGCGTGGCTTGTACTCTACCCTTACTAACGTGGACTTCGACCCCCAGCACTTTGTGGAGTTGGCACTGGAAGCCGGTAAAATGAACATACAAGTCATGAAGCTTTTGAAAAAAGCTCACATCGAGACTTATGGTGAGCCCACCCCAGTGGAGGTGGAAACTGGAACGAAGAAAGGGCACGCCATAATCGTTACAGGCCACAATCTGAAGGCCTTAGAAGAGTTGCTCAAGCAAACGGAGGGAAAAGGCATAAACGTCTACACACATTCTGAAATGCTACCTGCTCACGGATATCCTGGCTTGAGAAAGTACGAACATTTAGTGGGTAATCTTGGAAAAGCTTGGTTCGATCAGAGAGAACTCTTTGAAAAAGTCCCAGCAGCTATCTTGGGTACATCAAACTGTGTCCTTCTTCCAAGGGTATCCTATGGGGACAGAATGTTTACCACGTCGGTGGCAAAGCTACCGGGTGTGAAGCACATCGAAGGTTTCGACTATACTTCTGTCATCGAGAAAGCGCTCTCGCTTCCTCAGCTTGAGGAAAAACCTGGAGAGTACAAACTCACCACGGGATTTTCTGCAGGGACCGTCTTGGGCCTCGCTGACAAGATAAAGGATCTCGTGAATGCTGGAAAGATCAGACATTTCTTCTTAGTCGGTGGTTGTGACGCACCCTTGAAACGGTTAAGCTACTACAGAGAGTTCGTGAGGTCCCTCCCCAAAGACACAGTGATTCTTACTCTGGCGTGCGGCAAGTTTAGGTTCAACGATCTCGACCTTGGAGAGATCGATGGCATCCCGAGACTCATAGATCTCGGTCAGTGCAACGACAGTATCGTAGCAGTGGAGATTGCAGAAAAGTTGGCAGAGCTTTTTGGCGTTGGAATCAATGATCTCCCACTGACGTTGGTACTCTCTTGGATGGAACAGAAAGCAGTGGCAATACTCTTCAGTCTCTTCGCTTTGGGAGTGAAGGGGATATATCTCGGTCCGATACTTCCCGCGTGGGTGAATGACGAGATCCTACAGGTATTGAAGGAAAACTTCGACATAAGGTTGATTTCCACTCCAGAAGAGGACATAAAGACAATCCTGGAAGCATGAAACCTGAGGGGAGCCAGAAGGCTCCCCTTTCAAAAAGTTACCGGCATCTACCCGTCTCACACAGGGTTATCTCTGCACCACCATCAAATCGAGACGGTTTAACGATTGGATTTATAGGAACAACAAACTGCCTTAAAGTTTCCTTCACTTTGTATGGTAAAATTTGCATGTGGAGGCGTGTCCGAATTGGTGAAGGAGCCGGTCTCGAAAATCGGTGGGTCGCAAGGCCCGTGTGGGTTCGAGTCCCACCGCCTCCGCCAGTGTAAGTGTGTTCGAAAAAAGCCTCCCTTTTTCCAATAAGATGAGGTACACAATACACAAATCATCCTTGGAAAGAGGAGGAGGAAAATGAGCACAAAACCATCGTTGAAGAGATTATCCACAAACA
>QNAP01000208.1 GCA_003641795.1 Thermotogae bacterium
CGGGAACGCTCCGATGATGGCACCGTTGGTTGAATAAGTCTGTTTGGAGAGAAGCAGCTGGAGCAGGGCTGTCAAGTGATGCGGGTGTTCAGCATAATAACCAGAAAAGAGCAGCTTTGAAACCGCATCCTTTCTGACAGGGAAGTACCCGGTGTTTTGATGCCACACGATTTGCTGGTCTGGCAAAGCCATCCATTTCACGAATTCCCATGCGGCGTCGATTTCTTTCTTTGGATGGCCGGATATGATCCACAAGCTCCCTCCGCCGATGACAACTCCTCCGCTTTCGGAATCCGCAGGTCGCGGTAAGAATGCGGTCCCCAGTTCAAATCCATTTTCTTTGGAACCATCTTCCATGAGCTTGACGTCCGATGTGGAAGAGATGAGCATCGCGACTTTCTGAGAGAGGAAGAGCTGACGAGCACCTGTCCAGTCTTCTTTCTTTGTGTTGATGATTAGTCCCTCTTTGGTAAGCGTATTCCAGAACTTGAAGACTTTCAAACCTTCGGGACTGTTGAACACTGCTTTAGTAGGGCGTCCTGTTCTCCCATTATTGTTGTCTACAAGCGGTGCATTTTGATTAGCCATGAACTGTTCAAAGAACCAAGTGTGGAAAGGCCAAGTGATAGCAGTTTGAACGATATTCCCCTGTTCATCACGCTTTACCAATTTCCTTCCCAACTCAATGACTTCTTCAAAAGTTTGAGGTGGTTTGTTGGGATCGAGTCCTGCTTCTTTGAAGAGTGTCTTGTTGTAATAAAGAATCGGGTTGGAAGAGTTAAAGGGCATTGAATAGAGTTTCCCGTTGACTCGATAGTAATTGAGTACTTGAGGCATGAACTTTCCGATATCAAATGTTGGGTCTTTGTCGATGAGTTCCTGCATAGGTACAGCGATACCACCATCGATCATCACCTGTGTGCCAATATCGTAGATTTGAACAACGTGCGGAGGTTCGCCAGCCTTAACCGCCGCGATCAGTTTGTTCAAGGTGTCCCTGTAGCTACCTGTGTACTGAACTTCCACTTCAATATCCGGATGTGTTTTCATGAATTCCTCTGCCATAGATTTCAGGAGATCGATTCTCCATCCACCCATGGCATGCCAAAACTGAATCTTTACCTTTCCAAATCCCAGAGCAGAGAACACAACCAGAAGCAGCACGAGCAGTATCACACCAGCCCTTCTCATACCTAACTCCTCCTCTAGAAAAGTTGAAAACTGGCCGTATGACCAAACAACAGTTTTTTGAAAAAACCTGGATTTACAATAAAAAAGCCATGCCAAAACGGCATGGCTTTCTCTCGGACTCCGCCTATTTTAATTTTAACACAAAAATGGCTTGATGTCAATACAAATGGTGGTAGAGTCAGAAGCAATTTACGTCTGTTAGCACTAATTCCCCATCAGAGCTTTGACTAAACTCACTGGATCACTCAGAGGTACATCGACCATGTGCCAAATGGGCTGATTTGTGGCTATTCCCACTGGTGTTCCGTACACGAGTTCGTTCTTTGGAGAGATGATCATGATCATTTCTGGGGCAAGTAGCAGCGACAGTTTTTCCATCACAGGAATCGCTTCTTCCATGTTGAGAACCACTACTTGTACCCCTTCGATCTCCTCCAGTTGCTTAGCAAGTTCCTCTTCAAAGTTTGGACAGCATCCGTTTTCTGGAACCGTTAAGAGCGCTACCACATGGAGATTTTTTATACGCGAAAGTTCTCGTAGAAGAGTGAACACCCGTGCTTGTTTGTTTTTGTCCAACGATGCGAAGTATACCAACCTCCATTTTTCGAGATCCAGAGTTACTGGATTGCCCCTATAGTCTGTTAACTGGATGTCTGGGATCGTCAGCTCTTTTCCAAGTATCGGTACAAGTATCCTCTCTTCCGTTTCTTTTAGAACAAGGTTGTTCCCCGCTTGGGCAACTTCTTCTATTCGATAGAACTTCCCAGAAATGTGCAGGATTTTTCGAGAGATTTCGTAAGTTTCAAACCGACCATTCTGATTCAGGTCCACCATGATTAAGACGTCATCCTTGCTGTATATACCATCAGAGTCGGTTTCCGCAATGGAGGCACGAAATGTTGTGCCTTTAACGATGAGTACGCCTTCTCTCCGAGTCAGCCCGAAATAAGCCACGGAGTCGTTCTCGGTGTTCCATATGATACAGATGTGATAGGGAACAACATCTGTTCCATACCGTACTTGTGCATGGGTAACCAACCTTACAGTGTGTCTCTCGTAGAATAAAAAGTCGTCGAAAGAATCGTCAGTGAGATTGTGATTGCCATTACAGTCGAAAACTATGACGGGCCTTCCACTACTTTCTCGTCCTAACACCAAATAAAAGTTCTGTTCATTCAACGTGATCTTTCCCACCTTGAGCTGGAGTAGAGGAGGTGTTATCAGCTGAATATCTGGTACATCCATCACATGGACAGGTTGTCCCATGGTTTGGAACATACCCAGCCTGGATTCACCAAACACGCCTGTCACAACGTTCGATATAATCAGGGTCGCGAAAGATAAGACGAGAATCGTTATCAATAATGATTTTTTCATTTGGCATCATCTCCCTAGTTAGATGAACAACTACAGCTCTTGTAACACAGGGCATCGCTGCCAGCGGGATAGCAACTTATCGAGCCACTAACTTTTCCTATTCCCGAGAAACCACCAGAGTTTGAGCATAAAGTGTATCCAAGCCAGTGAGTGCATCTTACAGAAAGTGATAGAGTTACCGGTAATGATACTCCTGTCGATGAATAGTGTTCAGCTGTTCCTTCCAGATACCATCTGAAGTTTCCCCAATAGTGCAACCAGCAGAATGTGACGAAGCATCCAGGATCGTCGACTAACGGCCTATAGTCCTTCAGGGCGACGATTAGGAAGTTTTTTGTTTCGTAAGAATCGGGCTTTTCAACATGTTGGTATGACATGGTGGAATATACTTGCATAAAGTCCAAGCCGACTGTCCCCGCTTCACTTACTACAACTACCAAAACCAACATGGCGAACGCGATAAATTTCGCCATAATACCACCCCCCCACTTTGAAATATCTATAAATATTTTATGCGGCGTGGATTACTTTGAAATTACTTTTTGTTTATCATATTATTTTGTTTGCGTCAAACCATTCTCTTCCTTCACGTCGCAAAAAGCTTGTCTTGCGGAGCGCCGAAGCAAGCACTCTGCAATGTGAAAACCCCTTTCCTTCGCGTGGTTTCTTGTTAATGAAAGCGAAGAGAAAGCGGATACGAATTGTGGCGAACTCCTACCAGAATCCCTCACGGTCACACAGCCTCACGAGCACCGAGTGAGCATCTTCTACTCTCCTCCTTGATTTCACATAGCAGAAAGCTTGTCTTGCGAAGCGCCGAAGCGAGCACTCATACAAACGGGTACCGAGCTACACGGATGTAGCGAGCATGAAGCTGAAACAGGATGTTGAATCTTCATGGTAGTGCCCGTTTGTGAGTGCAAGCGAGGGAGAAAGCGAAGCACAACAAGCATTCTGGTATGTGAAATCCCTATCTCTATTTCTTCGCGTGGGTCGTTTTGTGGATGCGAACGAGGAAGAAAGCGGAGCACAACAAGCATTCTGCAATATGAAAACTCCCGCTTCCTCGCGTGGGTCACTTTGTGGA
>QNAP01000209.1 GCA_003641795.1 Thermotogae bacterium
ACCCACGCGAAGATTCAGCCTCCTGCTTCAGCTTCGCTCTCATCCGCATCCATGCGGCTTCGAGGTCGTTTTGTATGGATGCTCACTCGGCGCTCGTGAGGCTGTGTGATCGTGTGGGATTCTGAAGTGGTGGAGAGAAAAAGCATTCGCTACATCCATGTAGCTCGGTGCCCGTTTGTGCGAGTGCTCGCTTCGGCGCTACGCAAGGCAAGCATTCTGCAATGTGAAATCAGGTGGGAAGGAAAGCAAAAGCTTGTCCAACTGATCGATGATCTTTACAATATCGCTTTTTGAAAGTCCTTGTGGCACCATTCATTTGCGCTTCCTTTCTTGTTTTGAGATATTTCAACGGTACCGTCATGGAATGTGGGAGGCTCACCTTTTTCGTGACACCCTATATTTCACATGGATTGTGCAGTGGTAGAATCGTTTATGGACTTTTCATCTACCTCCGATTGGGGGTGACGTGGTTGAAGAAAGCGCGGCAATCGTTGGTAGATCTTAAACTCGAGCGTGACGGCTTGGTCCTCGTGGTGTCGCCTTACGAGGACCTTGAGGAGGTGATCTCGTCCATAGACAGACTCTTCTCGGAAATGGGAGACTTCGTATCGAAAGGTGATGAACTGATCCTTTCCATACCTGAGGGAGAGAAGGCGGGCGATGACCTGCCCGCATTGGTATCGGCGGTGAACAAATTCGGGTTACGCGTTTCACAGGTGGTAGTCGGTCGTACGAAGAAAACCATGAAGCTTTCCAACGAAGGCCGGGCAACAAAGTCGAGGTACGTTTCTGAAGGAACGAGGGTGATGAAGCGTAACCTTCGTTCTGGCCAGATGATCGTTCACAACGGTGGTGTTATGATCTTTGGCAATGTTCACCCGGGAGCTGCTATCTTCGCTGGTGGTAGTGTCGTGGTCTTTGGCAGTCTCAAAGGACAGGTAAAGGCAGGATTGAGGGAGGGTGAGTCTTCTGTAATAGCCGCGTTAGAATTTGCTCCTACCTTTGTGCAGATATCGAGTTTTGTGATGAACGAACCTCCTTCTTTCTCACAACCCGCTGTGGCACACGTGAGAACGGGGCGAATCGTAGTGGAACCTTATGACAGTGCCAGGTTCCAGGATAGAGGTGATATAGATTGAAGACTTCGGAACTTCTGAAGAGATTTTCGAAGCTTCACGGACCTTCGGGTTTTGAATCCGAAGTCATGAAGGCGATCGGGGATGTTATTGAGACGGACGCAGACAAACTGGAGATTGACAGAATGGGGAACCTGATAGCCCACAGAAACCCTACTGGATCACCGAAGATAGGGATCTTTGCCCATGTCGATGAAATCGGCGCCGTAGTTTCCAAGCTGGAAGGAAACGGGTTCGCGCGCATCTCTCCAGTGGGCGGGGTGGATATCAAAACATGGTTGGCGCAAAGAGTACGTATATCCACAGCTCAGGGTCCTGTTAAGGGTGTACTTGGGGTTATCGCACCACACTTGACGGGAGGAAGAGAATCGAAAGAGCCGAACTTCGATGATGCTTTTGTGAACGTGTTGGACGGGTACGAACGCGTTAAAGTGGGAGATCCGATCACGTTGGACGTGAACCCAGTGGAGCTCAGCAACAATACGATAAGCGGTAAGGCCTTCGATAACCGAGCTGGTTGTGCAGCACTGGTACGGGCCATGAATCTTTTGAAGCGGTATGTGCATCGTGCGGGAGTGGTTTTTGTTTTCAATACCACTGAGGAGGTGGGTGGCCCTGGAGCCCAGACATCGGCGTACAGGTTGGGTATCACCCATGCCATCATCGTCGATACCACGTTCGCCAACGAAAAGACAGGAGAGGTTTCTGAGATCGCTTTGGGGGAAGGTCCTGCAATAGGCGTTGGGCCAAGTTGTGATCCCGAGTTCGTGAACTTCGCACTCGAAATTGCAGAGAATTTGAAGATTCCACACCAGGTCGAAGCGTTACCTGGACGGAGTGGTACGGATTCTGATCATGTACAACTGGTCAGAACAGGTGTAAAAACCTTGGTTGTGACCATTCCGTTGAAGTACATGCACACACCGTGCGAGGTAGTTTCCGTAGAAGACGTCGAAACTACTGCACGGCTTTTGGTGGAGATCGTATCCAGGTTGTGAGACGGGAGGGGAGAAGTTGCATCTGCAGGAATTATCTGAAATAAGTGGTGTTTCGGGTCAGGAAGAAAGGGTACGCGAGTACATCAAGGAGAAAGTCTCATCTGTGGCAAGTGAATTTTGGACAGATGCTTTGGGTAATCTTCTTGTTTTAAGGAAGGGTAAGAAGAACTCCAAAAAACTCCTTCTTGCGGCTCACATGGATGAAGTCGGCATGATGGTGACACGCATCAACGACGACGGGACCCTTTCAGTGATGCCTGTGGGTGGACTGCGTCCGCTGGTTGTACTGGGAAAGCATGTGAGGGTGGGGAATGAGGTAGTGGGTGTCGTTGGAACGCGTCCCATTCACCTTCAAAGAGATCAGAAGAAGAAAGTAGAATGGAGCGATCTGCAAGTGGATTGCGGGTTCACAAGCAAAGAAGAAGCGAAAAAACACGTGAAGGTCGGCACCTACGTGTCTTTTATCACGCGGTTCTTGGAGGGCAACACGTATTTCTCTGGTAAGGCTTTCGATGACAGAGGCGGATGTTCCGTCCTATTGGATGTACTCGAAAGGATTGAAAAACCTATGTACGATACCGTCTTCGCCTTCGTGGTTCAAGAAGAGACAGGGCTCAGAGGAAGTACCGTCGTTGCCGAGCAGGTGAAGCCAGATGTCGCCATCGTTGTGGAAACCACAACGGCGGGAGATGTTCCAGAACTCGAAGACTATCATTGGGCAACTCATTTAGGTGATGGGCCGGCCATTACCTTCATGCATCGAGGATATGTAGTGGATCCAAGGATTTTCGAACGTTTGATCGCATTGGCAAAGAGAGAGAAGGTTCCGTTCCAGTACAAGATGAGAACAGCTGGTGGAACCGATGCCGCCAGGTTTGCCCGTAGCCTTTACGGTCTTCCTTCGGGGGTGGTCTCGATACCGTGCAGGTACATTCACTCGCCTGTGTCGGTAATGCATCGAGACGATTATCTGCACACTGTGGAACTGGTTGAAAAGATCGTTGAGACTGGAGAGGTGATACCGTGAACTCCATGGTCGAGCTTTTGAAGGTGCTCACCGAGACGAACGCCACCAGCGGTAGAGAGGAGAAGATAAGGGAAAGGATATTGGAGTTGGTTTCTCCTCACGTAGATGGACACAGAGTGGACAGATTGGGAAATCTGGTTGTATGGAAAGAAGGAAAGAGTGGCAAGAAGATCTTGCTGGATGCGCACATGGACGAGATCGGTGTCGTTGTGACGCACGTTGACGAAAAAGGTTTTCTGAGAGTGGAAATGGTGGGAGGTGTGGACCCGCGGAACCTTCTGGGTGCCAGAATCCGCTTCCTCAACGACAAGGAAATCTGCGGAATCGTTGGAGTGGAAGGAGAGACGCGGGAGGAGCTGAAAAGGAATCTGGAGAAGTTGGATTTTGACAGGATCTACGTGGATATCGGCGCACCTTCAAAAGAAGAGGCATTGAAG
>QNAP01000210.1 GCA_003641795.1 Thermotogae bacterium
AAACACAGCCGCAACCGGCTTGTGGGGGAAAGAATTGGAAAGGGAGAGAAACTGGAAGAGATCCTTTCCACCATGAAAATGGTGGCAGAAGGCATCTTTGCAGCGGAAACAGTGTATCGTCTTGCTAAAGATCACAAGCTGGAGATGCCCATTACGGCGGCCGTGTACGACATTCTTTACAAAAAAGCCAGCCCTCTTCGCAAGCTCGATGAGCTCATGAAGAGGGAACCAAAAATGGAAACGTTGTGATGCTTTGAAGACGGATCAACTTTTCAAGAATTCTTTATACCACTTTGCACTGTCTTTCAGGTACCGTTTTTGGGTATTGTAATCGGTGTAGACTATTCCAAAACGTTTTGAATAACCATAGGCCCATTCGAAGTTATCCATAAGGGTCCAGACGAAGTAGCCCCTCAAATCCACACCAGCCTTCATCGCTTCTAACGCCTTTTCAAAGTGAGACTCTAAATACTCTATTCTGTATGGGTCGTGGACTTCCCCGCCTTGGAGAACATCGGGCCCCGCCATACCGTTTTCTGTCACGTAAAGAGGCAATTTGTACGATTCCCAGAGTCTTTTCAGCATATCGCAGAGCCCCTGAGGATAGATCTCCCATCCCATTTCTGTTTTGGGAAGAGGTCCTTCGATGTGTTTGTACTTCGCGGGAGACTCGGGATCGAATGCGATGAGCTGCCTCGTATAGTAGTTCACCCCGAAGAAGTCGATAGGAGTGGAGATGGCGTCCATATCGTCATTCCTGACGCTCACTCCGATTTCTTCAAGGGATCGTCTGGCTTCGGCAGGATAGGCACCGCGGATAACGGTGTCGTGGAACCACCCATTCACCAGTTGGTCCACCACTTTCGCTGCTTCTATGTCCTCAAGCTTATCCGTAGCAGGTTCTACCTTGGAAACAACGTTTGTGAGTCCCACACTTCCATCTTTAACGATAGAGCGAAATTCCTTAACAGCGAGCCCATGTGCCCTGAGCAGATTGTGGGCGGCCGTGATGGCTTCTTGAAGATTTGTATGACCTGGGGCGTGAACACCCATGAAATATCCAAGGAAGGATGAACACCAAGGTTCGTTTAAAGTTATCCAAAGCTTCACACGGTCTCCGAGCTTTTCAAAGACCGTGGCGGCGTAATCCCTGAAATACAATGGAGTGTCATCGGAAAGCCAACCTTTGGAATCGTTTAACGCCAGTGGAAGGTCCCAGTGGTATAGGGTTATCATCGGAATTATTTTGTTCTCGAGAAGCTCATCCACCAAATGCTGATAGAAGTCCATTCCCTTGGGGTTGAACTGTTTTCCATCAGGCATGACCCGAGGCCATGCAATGGAGAACCTATAACCTTCAATACCAAGCTCTTTCATAATCCGAACATCTTCCTTATAGCGGTGGTAGTGGTCACACGCGATATCGCCGGTTTCACCGGTCATGATCTTACCCGGAGTGTGTGAAAATGCATCCCAAATAGAGGGGCCTCTTCTGTCTTCATTCACTGCCCCTTCAATTTGATATGAGGCGGTAGCAACACCAAAAATGAAGTTGTCAGGAAAATCCGATCTCCGCACACTCATGTTTTATCCCTCCCGAATTTTTCGATATCTTCCCAACTCTTCGATGAAGATGAATCATTAATAGCTGGAACCAAGGAATTCACGGTCTTATTCTACAACACAATTTCATGGTACACTACCTACGGGCATTACAAATGTTTTTAGTAGGGGAGGATTGATCAATGCAGACGTTTCTGGCAATACTCGGTGTGATCTTCTTGATATATCTTCTCTTCAGATTCTTCCCTGTTTTTGCCGAGTTTGCGGGGTTGGTTTTAGGAGGAGTGGTGATCGCTCTGATAACTTTGGGATTTATCTACATCGCCCTTCCCATAGTTGCTCTCGCCCTCATATTGGTGGGAGCTATTTGGCTCTTCAAAAAGATCAGGGAATCGATCTGAAGTGCGGCTGGATAAGTTTCTGAAGCAGACCAAGCTGGTCAAACGGAGGGTCATGGCAAAAGCCATGGCCGATGTTGGAAGGATCCTAAAGGATGGAAGGCCCTTGAAGCCTTCCTATGAAGTCAAGCCTGGTGATGAGCTGGAATTGCGCTTCTTTTCGAAGCGGCTTGTGATCAGGGTTACAGAAGAATTTGAAGTGGAGGTATTGAGTTCCTCGAAAGAAGGGCTATAGAGGGGAGGCGGAAAACTTGAACCGCCTAATAGCCAGGATTTTGGCTATCGTCGCATCTGTTTATTGGAGCGTACCCATTTTGGGAGGGATCTTTTCAAGAGAGCCCTTCACTTTGGAAGGTGAGATACTCTTCGTACTGGTGTTAGCGGCGATTTTGGGATTTGTCGTCTCTTGGCGCCACGTGAAGCTGGGAGCGACAGTGATGATCTTATCCGCAGTGGCTTTGTGTGTCTTTGCCTACATCACTGCGGGTCGTAGTAAGCTCCTTGCGGTGTTGGTATCGGGGGTTCCTTTTCTTATTTCCGGAGTGATGTTGCTGATATCCTCCATAAAACCTCAGAATCGTCGATTTACCTCCTGAATCGGCGAGAGACTTTTTTCGGTAGTTCGCTTTGACGCCAAATCCTGCGCAATGCAAGATAAGAAAGCTTATCCGATCTTACAACGTTTGTTCAATTCTTTCGAACACACCCGATTATGATAGAATTAAGTTAGCCTTCCAAACTACATGGGGGAGTCTCACGTGAGCCTTTACAAACGGCTCTTTAGGATAGCCGTACCTGTTGCAATACAACAATTTATCTTTACCAGCGTGAATTTCGTGGATACCCTGATGATTGGCACATTGGGAGAGACCGCCATAGCCGCGGTGGGACTTTCGAATCAGTTGTTTTTTCTCTACAACTTGGTCATCTTTGGGTTAGCGAGTGGTGGAGCCATCTTTTTCGCACAGTACTGGGGAAAGGGAGATATTGAAGGAATTGCACGTTCTACTGCGCTGACCTCTTTGTTGGCTTTGGTCTTTTCGACACCGTTTTTTGTCTTGAGTTTCTTCTTCCCTGGATTCACTTTGAGATTCTTCTCACCGGATCCCGCAGTGATCACAGTGGGTATACCGTACTTGAAGATCGTGGCTCTCAGCTATCCTTTCTTCGCCATGACTTTTGTGATGTCTATGGTCTTAAGAAGCATTGAACATGCGATTGTTCCCATGCTCACCAGCATTCTCGAAGTTGCCACCAACGTACTCCTGAACTATGGCTTGATATTTGGAAAGTTGGGCATGCCTCGCCTCGGTGTGTACGGTGCTGGTGTTGCCACCTCTTTGGCCCGGATGATCGGCTTTGTAGCACTGCTGTCTGTGATCTTGTTTAAGAAATATCCGGGAAGGTTTGGATGGCGACACATAAGTTCACTCTCTTCGAAATTCGTGGCTCATTTTCTTCGTTACACCTTTCCCACTGTGGCCAACGAGTTTGCTTGGGCAGCGGGTGTCACCATGTATTCGGTTATCTACGCCCACATGAGTACCCAAGCGGTAGCCGCTCGAAATGTCATGTCCACCATAGAGGGGTTCGCTTTCAGCTTCACCTTTGCTCTGGCCTCAGCTG
>QNAP01000211.1 GCA_003641795.1 Thermotogae bacterium
GTATTCTCTCCTTTCTCTATTCATACCTCCGCCTCCATATTTTCAGAAATAAACAAATTAAGACAGAAGGAAAGAGTCTAATGAAAAATTGGAGTATCGACTCTGTCACAAATTGCAACTCGACCTCCTCTTCGTACAAAAAGGCCACTCTCGCAATCTATTCCTGCAAAAGCAACGCTCAAAGACATGCCGACATTTAGCTCCCCAAACTTTAAAATAATCTCAAAATAAATTCCCTGCCAGACCGTCTTCCATCGATTTACTGATTCAACTTCTCCAACCTGCTCAACACTTTCCCTCTACCCAGCAGGTAGATCACGTTCAAAAGCTCTGGTCCCTCTTCCATACCAGTGAGAAGCTTTCTTAAAGATTTGTAGAAGTCCTTTCTATTCACTTTAAAATCTTTGAGGACCTTCTTCACGGCTTCGGCAATCGCTTCGGGTGCCCAGTTTTCGATAGATTCAAATGCGTCTCTGAGCTCTTGGAAAACTTGCCTAAGCCCCTTCTCTTTTACGGAATCGACGATTTCTTCAGATATCTCCGGTTCTTCCACGAAAATCTTGAGCTTTTCAGGTAGTTCGGAAAGAAGCTCTACCGAGCTTCTAACAGCATCAACGGCCTTCTTGAACCACCTCATGTTGGTGTTGATCTGCTCTTCCGTCATGAGACCACTCGAAATCACATAGGGTGTGGCAAGCTGCGCTATCCGATCGATATCACAGTTTCTTATGTACACTCCATTCATCCAATAGAGTTTTCTCACATCGAAAACGGCCGAGCTGGAATGAACCCTGTCGAGATCGAAGGTCTCTATCATTTCGCGAAGCGACATAATCTCCTTTCCTTTGGGATGAGACCAACCCAAAAGGGCCAGGAAGTTGATCATCGCCTCTGGAAGGATCCCTTGCTTTGCAAATTCTTCCACCGAAACGGCACCGTGGCGCTTGCTCAATTTACTCCCGTCGGGAGCGAGGATCATGGACACGTGGGCGAATTTGGGAGGCCTCCATTCAAAGGCTTCGTAGATCGCCAGCTGGCGCAGCGTGTTGGAAAGATGGTCATCTCCCCTAATCACATGAGTGATCTCCATATCGTGATCGTCGACGACACAGGCGAAGTTATATATGGGAAGGCCGTTACTTCGCAAAATCACAAAGTCGCCAATGGATCCTTCCTTGAAAGTGATCTCTCCTTTTATCAGATCTGCCAACCGATAGCTTTTTCTGGGCATCTTGAAGAAGATCACAGGATTTTCCCCGCGTTCTGAGTACTCCTTCTCCCTTTCAGGCGTCGTGAATTCTCGGAAATCCTCGGCGCTGAAATGAGGAGGCTTCCCGGACGCAACGAGCCTCTCCCGCACTTGGTCGATCTCTTCTGGGGTAGCATAAACCTTGTAGGCTTTTCCAGCTTTTACCAATTCCTCAGCGTATTTCTTGTAAAGATTCACTCGCTCACTCTGACGATAAGGACCATACGCTCCGCCAATTCTAGGCCCCTCATCCCATTCGAGACCGAGCCACAAAAGAGTATCCAATAGTTGCTCTTCAAGCCCCTTAGAGGATCTTTCCATGTCGGTATCCTCTATCCTCAAAACGAAAGCCCCTCCGTGATGCCTGGCAAAGAGGTAGTTCATGAGAGCTGTACGCGCTCCTCCAACATGAAGGTAACCCGTGGGGCTCGGTGCGAATCTAACCCTCACTCGGCCCATTTTCACTCCACTCCTTTCTCAGCGCTTTCACCGCAAAGACCATGTACGCTGTATGAGCGACCATCCGATCCACTGGCCTCAGTCTTTGAGGATTTGTCTTGTAAGCTCGGAACAAGTTTTCCCACACCTCGATTCTGGTGAATCCCGTTTCTTCAAGTCTCTCTAAAACTCTTTGCACCTGGTTCGTGGTCGGACAGATAACGGCGAGTCTGCCTCCTCCCTTGAGCGCTTCGTATGCCTTTTCTACGTGGTTGTAGGAATCGTTCACATCGATCACCACACTGTCCACATCGCTCTCTTCGAATCCTTCTGAAATATCTTGGTGTTTGATATCCACGCGGTGTAAAACCCCCTGCCGCGACAAGTTCTCCTTCGCCAACTTTATAAAGTCTTTTCTTCTTTCATAAGCATAGATCTTACCGGTATCTCCCACGTATCTAGCAAAAACGGAACAAAGTGCACCACTTCCAAGTCCTGCTTCTATAATCCTATCACCTTGCTTCACGTCGAGCATGAGAAGCACGAATCCCGCGTCCTTCGGATAAACGATCTGTGTACGCCGTTTTAAATTGAAAATGTGATCCACAATGCCCGGTTCCAGTACACAAAATTCCACACCTTTTGAGGTTTTCCCGCGAGTGCCAAAGGGCTTGTCTATCAATCTTTCCAAGTCAATCCGGCCCTTGTGTGTCACATGAACTTTAGAGCCCACGTTCACCAGATGCTCCGAGCCATCGTCCAGGATTATCAAAACCCAACTGTTTGGGCTAATGAAGGCCATTTACACTTCCCCCGAGTGTTTTATGAGCATGGATATCAACGAATCCAGTTTCGATTTGTCGCCCGTCTCTTCATATTCCAAGACACATTTTTGCGTGTAGTCTTTGAGTATCAACTCTTTGACCTTGAGAATAGCGGAAACCACCGCGTTTATCTGAGTCAGGATATCCTCACATGCCCTCTTTTCCTCTATCATCTTTTGAAGACCTCTCACTTGCCCTTCTATCCTTCTGAGACGTGTTATCAAGGGCTCTGTACGGGCCAATCTTGCCACACCTCCCTGGAAAACATGTAGGTTATTTCGACCGTACCCGCCAGTGGGAATCCATCGTGACCATCGAGTAAAAGCTTTACCCATTTTATACCCTCGAAAGAGCTGAATATGGTGGACGTGAGAGAATGAATCAAGTATCTCACCTCGTCAAAGGAGTATCCAGTGAAGCTTTCACTGTACATATCCAGATAGAGCGTATCGCGCACTACATATATAGCCCGAAAGGCATCTTCTGGTAAAAGTCTCAAGCATCCCACAGGGGGATTGGAAAGCGCATTGAAGATGAAGGAAAACGGGTTTTCGTCTTCCGGTATTTTCACCTCTTCCACTTTCGGTTCGCCGCTTGGCAATACATAGTAGATGCGTGCGGCATAGAGAGCAGTGAAGATGCACAAACTCAGGGTCAAGACCACAACTTTTAAAATTCCACTAAGCATTTCCCCACCGCCTCTGCGATTCTCTCAAGGTCGTCAAAAGGCCAAGCCAGCGCCACCGCTACTACCGCAGGATCCAGCAATGTCAGATAAATCGGTTCGTAAGTCCAAGACAACTCGCTGGCGAGTTTCTCCGCAAGACGCTTGGAAAGAACTGCTTGCCTATGAAAGTATCCTTCGTGTTCCTTCGCTTCGGGTTCGTAGAGGATCGACGGATGACGTGATTTGATCAAGGCTATCTCCACCTCGTCTTCAGCATTCGTTGGTTTGGCCACCAGTGCAATACCGAATCTTTCAAGGACGTTTTCAAAGACGTTCTTCACCGCTGTATCATCTTCCGACATTTTGAGAACAACCCTTGTAAAAGAAGGCACTTTCACCGA
>QNAP01000212.1 GCA_003641795.1 Thermotogae bacterium
GACCTCTCCGAGTTTGTAAAGCCATCCCTCGATTTGCTTGAAAAGATGCTGAGCTGATTCGATGGGAAAATCATAGATGAGATCGCCAGCGTATCGCACCACGGTGCCCAGAGCCCCGCTAATTTGATTTGCGTAGTCGAATTTCACCAGGTCGTAGAGCTTGTCGAGAACAACTGAGCTCACAAAAACGCCGCTGAAACGTGTATTCAAAAGATCCAAATAATTGGTTTCGAAATCATCGATTAGGCGTTCTGATTCTTCCAGCAACCCAGGTAGCCGCTTCTGCATGATTTCGAACTTGTCCACGAAGGTCTTGAAACTCGAAACCCACGCAAAGGAATTCAGCGCTGTTTTGAAGACTCGCTTGTCTTCTTCCAAGATTGGAAACTCCGACATGAACCTGTTGAGTGCGTCCCCGACTTTGCGAAGGTAGAGTTCGTATCTTGACAGATTTCTCCCGCTCACAGTATCGAGTTCCCGAATCTTACCCTGTCGGTACTCCACTTCGTTTAAGGCTATCAGAGCAGCTATCTGCGATTTGTACGGCAGAAGAGAATCGGATTTCTCTTTCAACTTCTCTTCCGCTGTTGCGTACTCTGCTCTGAGCTCTTCAAGTCTCTGCGATTTGCTCGCGTATTCTTCTTGGAAGTGTATCAACTCTGAAACCACCTTGGACACGTTTTCTGCGAAATCTCTCATTTCGGTGAGAGTGCCGATAAGCAAAGTTTCTGAGTTTTCAACGATCTTTGCAAAATCAACGTATGCGGCGGATATTTGGGAATAAGTGGAGAATTCCTCCACCCGGGATACCAGCGATCTCAGTTTTTCTACGAGGTTTCCAAGGGATGCGTTTATTACGTGGAATGAGTCCACGGGAGGTAGCATTTCTTTTGCTCTTTCGGCCAGGTTCAATGCAGTTTTGAGAACCTCCCGTGCTTTCTCGTCGTCCACGAAAATCCCCTTTATGCCTTCTGATTTGCCGCCCCTGTACAAGAGCGATGCGGCGTTGTCAAAGACACTGTTGAGATTCTTCAACAGAGGTTGATACGTTTCGTTGGCGATCTCTTCGTACATCAACATCTGTTTTGTCAGAACATCCTTCTTCACCGAGATGGACGAAAGCTCGGATTCCAAAGAGGTTATCTCGGTCTTGAGTCTTCCGATCTCTTCTGTTGAGAACCCCACGTATTCCGAATATTCCTTCGACAGAGTTGAAAGAGTTTTTTCGAACGTTGACCGGAGTTCTTTGTCCGAGAGTTCTCCTTTTTGATGTAGCTCGAATTGATTTTTGAAGGTTTCGTCCAGATCCGCCAAAAGCTTCAATAGATACAGGAAAGAGTGACTCCGAAGATTGAATCGTTCGTCCACTAAAAAGGTGTAGAGGGCTAACCTTTTCATCTTGGTGTCTCCGGAACCCCGACTGGAAATTTCTTCCAGTTTTTCCTTTATTTCGCTCAGCCTTCCGATCGTTTCTGATTTCAATTGTTCTTGTTCTTTATCGTACGCCTTTAAAATGGATTCATACGCGTCCTCGGATTTTGAAAAGAGTTCCCTCGACTCATTAAAGTATCGTCGCAGCTTTGAAAGCTGCTCTTCTAATTCAGATAGCACTTCTTCTTGTGACATTTCGTCGTAGGGTTTTGAAAGGCTCACGATGTTTTGAAGTTTGAGTATCACTGCTGGAAGGTTGTCCTCAGGAAAGATGAGATCTTTGTAGTGTTGGAGTGTCAACCTTGAAGAAACGATCTTAGGTGAGAAAGCTGCTTGATCTCTTCGAAAAGAGGTGGAAGCGACCCAGAACACGGGGAAGAGGATGATCACAAGCAAAGCGATGAGAAACACGTGTGCCACATGGTGTCTTCTCATCTGCTCACCTCTTCGAATGCTCCAGAGAGCTTGAAATTCACAAAGCTTATCCCGGCCACGATGGCGAAGATGATGAGGGATATCGCGCTGGCGAACCCGAAGTCCTGACCACGCCCACCTTCAAAGGAAAGCTTATAGGTGTAGGAGATAAGAATGTCAGTAGCTCCAGCAGGGGTCGTGGTGTTAGGGAGTGCAGGACCGCCCTGGGTGAGCAAGTAAATGTTGACGAAGTTGTTGAAATTGAACGCGAAGCTACCCACAAGAAGCGGTGCTACAGTTGTTGTGAGAAGCGGAAAAGTTATCTTCGAAAATCTATGTAGTTTCCCAGCTCCGTCTATGGCTGCCGCCTCGTACAATTCGTTGGGTATACTTTGAAGCGCACCCAGAGAGACTGTCATCATGTAGGGGAAACCCAACCAGGTGTTAACGATTAAGCACGCCGCCTTGGCCCAAAAAGGATCGTTGAACCATTTAATCCTTCCCAGTCCGAGGAGAGGTAGCACCACTTTGTTGATGATCCCGTAGGTCTCGTTGAACATGCCATTTCGCCACACCAACACGGAGATGAATGCGGGGACTGCCCACGGGATGATGAGTAAAGTACGGTAGATTACACGTCCTCTCAACGTGGGATCGTTCAAAACCAAAGCGAAAGATAATCCCACCGCGAAGGTGAATACGACGCTGAGACTTGCCCATACGAACGTCCAGGTGAAGATCTTCAAGAAGGGTTTGGCCACGTTGGGATCTTCAACGATCCTCTTGAAATTTCTCGTTCCAACGTAATCGATATATCCAGCTACAAAGACGGATTCTCCGTCTTCGTTCACGTCGTAGAATGTCCCGTCGCTTTCTATCAGAGGCTTGCCAGTGCGATTATTGACGATTACCGACTGTAGTTCACGGCGTCCATCTTTTTCCATTTCCTTGTACGTGATACTGTAAAGTCTCTGGATTCTGAAGAATCTCCACGTGTTGTCACTCGCAATGCGCAAAGCGAGGGTTCCATCTGGAGCCTTGTATTCGGCGTTTGCTAGGTACTTCTGTCCGATACAGGATTTGAAAAATCCTTCGTTATGGGAAAGCGAAGGGTTGTCAGGACTGTAAAGTGGCTTATATACAGTCTCTTCCATTTTCACCAATTTCACGCCCGTGAGTCCGTTAGCGGGCCAGGGAACCAACTCGTATCTTCGACCGCCGATTTGGAATTCGCCTTTGTCGATCTTTCTGAGTTCACCCTCGGAAAGCAGGATCACGTTACCCCGCTTTATCACTGGTCGGGGCTTTGAAGTGACGTACAGGCTTCCGTCGGTTCGTTGAAAGAGTATGATGAAATCTTCGGTGGGGGTGATACCTTCATACCGAGTAAAAACGGTGTAGAAATAAGACGGCTCTTCCTCGATTTTGAAAGTGTACTGAGGATCCATTAGCAAACGCTCGATGACCTCTTCTCTGGTAAAGATATGACCCGTACCGAAATTGGTGAAAGCCGTGTTGATGGTGAAGTAAATGGGATAGATGACGAGAACGAAGAGCAAAACCAAAGCGGGTAGCACGTATCTGTACGGGTAGGCCTTTCGGTTGAATATAATGAAATCGGCGACGACCATTGTCAGTATTAACACGACGCCGAGACTTTCAAAACCGAGGGAGAAGAGGGATGTGACACTCCAAAAC
>QNAP01000213.1 GCA_003641795.1 Thermotogae bacterium
ATCTTGTGTCCTTGTAATTCCAAGTCCGTCAGGATCAGATCGAATCGTTCACTTTTCAGGAGCTCGACGAGCTCTTCAAAGCCTGCAACCGTCACGCATTCGTGTCTTTCCTCTTCCAGTATTCGTTTCAAATTGATCCTCACGTTCCTCTCATCATCTGCTATGAGTACTCGAGCCACCGGCTATCGCCTCCGATTCTCAATTTTGGAAAAGCACCACAACACGTAAAGTTCGCTTCTCATGACGTGGTTGTGTTTCCAGCTTGCTAAGATTCGATACGACGATACTTGCCAATTCCACAGCGGACGCTTCCTCTATTTTTACGGAGACATTGCCTTCGGGTTCCAATGTCAACAGAGCGACCACCTCTCCTTTCAATTGATGTCGATCCGTTTGACGTCTCTGCAAGAGATCAGTGTAGTCTCGTTCGATTCCCGCTTTCACCTGACGGAAGTTGGGGAAATCTTCTACACGGAAACCTTGTTGGGTACTTTCCAGTCGCACCAGTTCTGGAATGACTGTCTCCTTCGCGATCCCAGGACCTTCCAGCTCGAGTTCTTTGAATTGCGGCGAAAGATTCCTGAGCGTGGGCGTGGCGGCAGGATGTTCTGCTTCCACCAGTTGGTTAAAAGGGTTGCTTGCGAATGTTTCCGAATGCTCGAGTTTTGGGAGCTTGTAACCTTTGCCAACAGGTTTTGGCGAAGTTTCAGGTTGGAGGAGGCGTGCTCCAATTTTCTGTGGTTCTTTCGTTTCGAGGGCTTCTTTTCCACCAACGAGTGGATAAGAGTAGAAAGACGAAGTATTTTCAGATGTCGAGATCTCCGTTTTGTAAACGAAGGGGATTGTTGAGAGCCTGACATTTATGGGCTCTTCAAAGGAAGGTTCGATGTAGCTGGTTGCGGACATGAGTGCTATAAGACCCAGAAGAAGCAACAGTTCTGACCCTGCCGCAAAGAGAAACGCTAAGACTTTACTCATCCTCCACCAGACTCCACAGAGAGTTCCACATCGGTAACGTTTACCGCCCGTAGGATGTCCATAACCTTTATCACAAGACCATATGGTGCGGCTTCATCGGCCAGAAGTCTTGCCTTATTCAGGTTATCTGCGAGAACCTTGACCTGTACCACACCTGCTAAATCTTGAAGGCTGGTTCGCTTGCCATCCACGAAAACGTTGCCGTTTCTATCTATGACTACGTCTATCTTTTCTCTTTCCTGTTGTGAACTGGCGGTACCTGTGAAGGCGTGAGGCAGTTTTACATCGATGACACGCTCTTCTGCGACAAAGGTGGTGGTGATCACTAAGAAAAGTAGGAGGAGGAAGACTATATCCACCAAAGGGGTGAGTTCAAGGCTTATCCTTTCAAACTTTCTGTTTTGGAATTTCGAGCGAATTTTCACACTTGCGCCCCTTTCCTTCGGGCCTCCAACACCAGGCCGGCCACTTTGTGGAAAGCCTCTCTGGATTCCACCTCGTACCGTTCTATGAGTTCCCAAAGGATGTTGGAAAGTATTGTGAGTGTTATGGCAGAAATGAGCCCTGCTACGGTGGTATACAAGGCCTCTGATATACCACCGGCAAATTGCGCTTGCTCCCTAAGTCCTCCAACTTCGCGGATCTTGGCAAATATCTTCACCATGCCCGTGGTTGTTCCCAAAAAACCAAGCAATGGTGAGACACTCGTTGTGGTTCCCAGAAGCCTCATACCGTTGGCAAGTTTCGATACGGAATCTTCGTGTATGGATTCGAGATGATCTTTGTCGATCAACTGTCCAGACTTCATGTCGTCTACTAGCTTCACCATGGAACGCGAAAAGGGATCGTTTAATTTGGAAAACTTCTGTCTGAGCTGGGTGAGGCTGCCTTGGGACACAATGGAAACCGCCTGACTTGTTGACTGCGACAACCGTGCTTTTATCCTGAGTAGATAAAAGAGCCGTTCAAAGAATATAAAGAGTCCCACAAAGAATACCACCACGATAACGATCAGTACGGGTCCACCCTTATCGAAGAATTCTGTAAATTGTTCCATTTTCAATCCTCCTCAATCTCGAATATAGTGAAGGTTCCCGAATCCGCACAGAGTACTCCGAATCTGTTTTTGCCAATGGGCATCACACGGATGGGATAGCGCCCCACCGAGACGTTCCAAAGCTTTCTGAAGTGCGAGTCGTAAATTTCGACCGCATCTGCGTTCTGGGTCAGTACGAAGAGATACTTTCCATCTTTTGAAACGGCCATATCTACGGGTTTTCCAGCTGTTTGAACGTACATATATTGTCTCATCAAAATGGGCTCAAGAACGCTCAGTTTCTTGCTACTGAGACTGGAGGCAACAATGGCCCCAGCGAATTCCACTACGTCGCTCACGTAGGGAGCCACAGAGTTTTCGATGCTGAGCACTGTGGTCCCAACCCTCCCTATCTTACCGTCGTAGAAGCCGACGACCAGAATTCCGTAGTTAGATTCTACCAGAAATCGGGGACCGGCGATCTTTCCACGGTAGATTCTGTCACCGATTTGGAGAACCAAGTTGGATTCTCGGGAAAGGCCCGGAACGTAGTTTTTGTAGTTAAGATAATAGAACTCGCCAGAATTGAGAAAACCGAAGAAAGGGGTGGGATACTCTGTCTCTATTCTTCGTTCGACTTTCAATCTTTTGAGATCGATTACCCATATGTATCCCACTTTAGAACTCGAAACGTAGAGCTTACCTTTGTTCAAAAGAATGGCGGAAGGAGAGGGATTCACTCTCACACTGGCCAGAACGTTCCCTTCCATGTCGTAGACGATCACAGCGTTTCTCGCAGCGTCGGAAACATATACCCTGTGCCCATCACTGGCAACATCGACGGGTGTAACGAGTCCAAGCCCGAACGTTTTCTTAAGTTTTAGAGACTGCTGGTCAATGATGGAGACACTTCTCAATTCCCGTGAAACCACCATCGTGTAACGCCCTGTTTGAAAGCAAGTGTAAGCCTCCCTCCCCACATGGAAGGAAGCGAGCTCCACCACTTGTGGTAAAGCACTTGTGGTCAAGACGATAATGACGCAGAATAGAATGAATCTGACGAGTTTTTCATTGTTAGGTATACTCATACATGTGAGATTATACTCGAAGATGGGAAGGAGGTGTGAGGTTTTACACAGGATGTCTCAAAGATCAGTAACGGCCAACAATATCAGCGACCTTTCTGGAAGGGCGGAGGGTTTCACATTGCAGAATGCTTGTTGTGCTCCGCTTTTTTCCTCGCTCGCACTCACAAACGGACACTTCCATGAAGAAGGAGGGGTGAATCCCACACGCTTACACAGCTTGCACTCGCTTTTTTCCTCATTCACATCCACAAAACGACCCACGCGAAGAAAAGAGATAGAAGATTTCACATTGCAGAATACTTGTCTTGCGAAGCGCCGATGTGAGCACTTTCCTTTCACCGCTTCAGAATCCCTCACGATCACATAGCCTCACGAGCGCCGAGTGAGCATCCATACAAAACGACCTCGAAGCCGCACGGATGCGGATGAGAGCGAAGCTGA
>QNAP01000214.1 GCA_003641795.1 Thermotogae bacterium
CGCCGGCCCCTTGCCGAGGTGGTGGAATACCGCTAAAAGCTTGGCGGAGGGGGTGGGATTCGAACCCACGGAGCCTTCCGGCTCACCGGTTTTCAAGACCGGCGGTTTAGGCCGCTCACCCACCCCTCCGGGCACTTGATTCTAGGAAGATGCTGCAAGCCCGTCAAGATCTGTATCTTCGACTCACTCCGTCCCCGCCTCAAGACACGTCGGACGGCCCACGAGGAAGGGGGAGTTCGGCGGCATGGAGAGGCTCACTTTCGACCAGGCAGTCGAGTTGTTTGGGCTCTATTGTAGGAGCAAGGGGGTTGGCTCCCAGGACAGTCGAGACCTATATGTTTGCGTTGGAGGGCCTGCGGGAATTCTTAGCACAGAGATGCGACCCGCCTGAGCTCCCTCAGACACGCGACCTGAGGGCCTACATCGCGCACATGTTGGACCGGAGCCTGTCCAGAGGCACCATCCGAGTCCGAATGCGCTCCATACGGGGACTTTTGTAACATGCCATGACGAAATCCGGTTCACAACGCAATCCCGATAATAGCGGTGAAAAGTAACCTAAGAGGTGGGCCATGGTCACGGTAGAGCCAATCAGAGATCCCCAAAAGCTGGCCGAGATCAAACGGAGGTTGAAACGGAGGGACGCGCGTTACTACGCCTTCTTCACGCTTGGCCTCAATACGGCCCTGCGTCCGGGCGATCTGCTCAAGCTCAAGGCGGGTGACGTTTATGACGAATTTGGCAAAGTAAAGTCGCTCCTCTTCGTCACAGCCCAAAAGACAGGCAAGCGGCACCGGATCAAGCTGAACGACGCGGCCAGGGAAGCCCTGGAGCACCTGTGGGCCAGTTGCGGTCCGCTCAAGGGACAAGATTTCCTTTTCCCGTGGACGCGGCAACACGCTTGGCGGTTGGTCAATCGGTGGTGCCGGGAAGTCGGACTCACTGAGGGGAGCTATGGCGGACACACACTACGCAAGACCTGGGGCTATATGGCCCGCAAGTACCACGGAGTCCCCATTGAGCTCATCCAGGCCAAGCTGGGGCACTCTACACCAGCGGTGACAAGGCGCTATATTGGAATTACGGATGATGAGATCGAGGACGTGGAGAACCATGTCAACTTATAGGCCTTGCATTCTAAAGGACACGGACTATAGGGGGATAGAATGAATGTTGGAGAAGCTATTGCAATTGCACTTGTGTGTCTGATCTTGGGATATGTATTAGTGAGTCGGCTTTTCCGCATCGTGCGGGGCCTTTCTCACCTTCCACGGTCGTTGCAGCTGTTAATGGGTTCCCACTCTGTCAAGAGTTATCTCGAAAAGGAGAAGCCTACAGAAAGTGATGTAAAGATCACCCCAACCGCTGAGCCAGGGTGGCCCTCCCCCGCTCCGCATATCGGGGCGCTCTTTGGGGGCGTGCTCGTCTTCATCGGAGTGTTCTTGCCCTGGATTCAGCTGGGGACCTTGCTGACTAATCGGGGAATCGATAACCCTGACGGAGCGATCGTGCTGGCCTTCTCTCTTATCGTGATCACCGCTGCCGGTTACGGTTTGGCTTCAAGAAGAACTTGGCTGGGAGTTGTCTATCTGCTATGTGCCGCAGTCCTGTTTTGGGTTGGGGTGGCGGATATTGGAGAAGTTCAGTCGCGGGTCCAAGAAGCCCGAGGAACGATGTTGGGTGAAGCGATTTCGGCCGGGGCGGGGCTATACGTTGTGTTGGTAGGGGCCGTCATAACAGGGATATCGGGCTTAATAGCCTTGATCGGCGCGAGTTCAGCGAGCGAAACAAAGGAAGAGAGACCTGTACAGGGAGCATACCCCTCCCAGTTGGATTTAACCCTCAGAGATCGAAATCCTAGCGGGGAGATAGACATAGCGTCGCAACTGGAGAAATTGGCCGATCTAAGAAGTAAGGGGATGCTGACGGAAGAGGAGTGCACCCGAGCCAAAGCAAAACTCCTCCGCGATGGCAAAGGCTAGCGTCCGAGCGAGAGGTTACCGGCCTACTTAGCACGTTCATTCGCCGGTGGACAAGCTAGGCTCGCCACAAGCGGCCGACTGCGACCTAGAAGTTTCCCCCATGTTAGAATCCCTTAGTGACTGTGATGGTCAACGGCTGGAAGAACAAGTTGTTCTTCGGGGACAATCTGGACATCCTGCGGGAGTACATTCCCGACGAAAGCGTCGATTTGATCTATCTAGATCCGCCCTTTAACAGCAAAGCCACTTACAACGTGCTTTTTAAGGAAAAGAACGGGAGCAAATCAGCGGCTCAGATTAAGGCTTTTGATGATACCTGGCATTGGGGGTTGGAATCAGAGCGGGCCTACCACGAGGTAGTGACGGAAGGTCCAAAGAAGCTGGCAGATCTCCTTCAAGCACTGCGCCAATTCCTCGGCACCAACGACATGATGGCCTATCTAACCATGATGGCCATTCGGCTAGTGGAATTGCATCGAGTACTGAAATCAACGGGGACTATCTATCTGCACTGCGATCCGACAGCAAGCCACTATCTGAAGCTGGTGATGGATGCAATTTTCGGCCCATATAACTTTAGGAACGAGATCATCTGGGGCTATAGCGGGGGGGGAATAGGGACCAAAGATTTCCCCCGGAAACATGATGTTATTCTCCGCTACTCTAAGGGGGAACAAAGAACTTACCACCCTATTTACAAACCCTACACCTCGGGGACACGGCAGCGCGGCCGAACAAGGGTTAAAGGGCCCTATGCTAAGCTGCGGCCTGAGGGAACCCCGATTCCCGATTGGTGGTTCTCAAATTTAGAGTGCGATAAGTGCGGGCATAAACTAGCTGGTAATATTAAACGATTGGCTAGTCCAACCGATCCAGAGAAGCTTGGTTATCCCACCCAGAAGCCAGAAGACTTGTTAGAGCGCATCATCAAGGCTAGCAGTAACGAAGGTGACTTGGTGCTCGATCCCTTCTGTGGTTGCGGCACTACAATAGTCGTAGCTGAACGTCTTCATCGGCGCTGGATCGGAATAGACATCACTCACATTGCTATTACGCTAATGCGACATCGACTGCACAGCACATTCGGGGAAGAGCTCTCACCTTACGAGGTGATTGGAGATCCTAAAGATCCCGCTAGTGCCAGGGCCTTAGCTCAAGAAGACCGCTACCAATTCCAACTGTGGTCTCTAGGGTTAGTAGAAGCCCGCCCTTCTCAAGAGAAGAGAGGAGCTGACACTGGAATCGACGGTTATATCTACTTTTTTGATGATCCCAGCGGCAAACCCAAAAAAATCGTGGTCCAAGTGAAAAGTGGCCATGTAGGCGTCAGCCAGATTAGAGACCTGAAAGGTGTGATGGAAAGGGAAAATGCTGTTATCGGTGTCTTTATCACTCTAGAGGAGCCCACTAGGCCAATGCGCATAGAAGCAGTGGCTGCCGGCTTCTATGAACCAGAGTATTGGCCGGGAGAGAAATATCCCCACCTACAAATTCTCACAATCGAGGAGTTGCTCAACGGCAAAACGGTGCAGTACCCACGCAAGGC
>QNAP01000215.1 GCA_003641795.1 Thermotogae bacterium
AGATAGAACCATTTCTTTTCTATCCCGTCACTGAGGTAGCCGAAAAAGATCTGCGTGACGGCGCTCACAGCGGCTATGGTTGAAATGGCAACCGCCACAGATCTTGGTGACACTTGGAACCTCTCAACGAAATAAGGCCCGAGAGGGTTCAAAAACGAAACGAAGAAATCTTCTATGAAATGGAGCACCGTCACGAAAATCATACGAGTGAGCACCCCCGAAGAGACCAAATGTTCGCCCACCAAACTTTTAAACCATCTCTGTTACGCTACGATGAATGAAAAGTGAGAAGCCCATTTTTGAATACACTTGGTTAGGGTGTCACGAAAAAAGTGGGCTTCCCATATTCAATGGCGGTACCAATCTCCTGAACAATCGTCCTCCCTGAAAGGTCGCTGATATGGTTGGTCGTTACTGATTTTTTGAGACACCCTATACGCCTGTTCTTCTGACCTTTCGTTCCTCTATCTCCATTTCGAATCCTGTAGGTTTAAGTCACGTGTTAAAACGCCGCCTTTCGGCGGCAAAAGGTCGGAGGGGGTTGAGGCGAGACTTAAGCGATCTCTTCTATGTTGAACGGCGTTTTTTGATAGACCGCATAGTTCAACCAGTTGCTGAATAAGAGATGGGCATGGCTACACCATGTGAGGACCGGTTCTCGTTTGGGATCATCGTTGGGGAAGTAGTTGGCCGGTATGGAAACATCCAATCCTTTTTTTATGTCACGTTCGTACTCTTCTTTTAAAGTTGTCCTGTCGTATTCAGGATGTCCGGTTATGAAAATCTGTCTTTCATTTTTTGAAGCGACGATGTACACGCCCGCTTCTTCTGATTCTGCAAGTATTTCGAGGTTGTCAACCTTTTCTATCTCTCCCCTTTTGACTTCGGTGTAGCGGGAATGCGGGGCCCAAAAGACGTCGTCATGGCCTCTCAAAAGAACGGAATATTTCGTTACACGATGCTTGTACACCCCAGAAAGCTTTCTCTTCAGTGGATATTTCTTGATACCGTAGTGGAAATACAACCCCGCCTGGGCTGCCCAACAGATGTGAATTGTGGAGAAGACGTTGTGTTTGCTCCAGATCATGATCTCTTTCAATTCATCCCAGTAGTCCACATCTTCGAATTCTAGCAATTCCACTGGTGCTCCCGTTATGATCAACCCATCGAATTTCTTGTCTTTAACCTCTGAAAAGGTCGTGTAGAACCTCAAAATGTGTTCTTTCGGTGTATGTGTAGGATTGTGAGATTCCGTGTACAGGAGTGTCACGTTGACTTGCAGAGGCGTGTTGCTCAACATCCTCAAGAGTTGGGTTTCTGTCTTGATCTTGTCGGGCATTATGTTCAATATCAGAATCTCAAGAGGTCTTATATCCTGGTGAATGGCTCTCTTTTCTGTAATAACGAAAACGCTCTCTTTTGCCAGAGTCTTGACCGCCGGCAATCCGGAAGGGACATTTATGGGCATTCATGTTACACCTCCCCACGATATGCTGTCTTCTGGGCATGCACGAGAAAAACGTACACAAAGCTGGGCGAACCAACGAATGACTTAAACATGTTATCCACACGCTTTTTTAAGTGCCTGATCCAGATCCGCAATGATGTCTTCCACGTTTTCCAAACCGATGGATAACCTTATGAGGTCGGAGGTTACTCCAGTTTTAAGTTGCTCTTCTTCAGTTAATTGCTGGTGGGTAGTGGTTGCTGGGTGTATAGCCAGGGATCTCGCATCGCCGATGTTAGCGAGGTGCGATATCAATTCTAAGCTCTCGATAAATCTTCTTCCTGCTTCCTTTCCACCTTTAATACCAAACGTGACGATGCCTCCGTATTTACCCTTGAGATACTTCTTGGCTTGCTCGTGGGTCTTGTTGCTTTCAAGATCGGGATAATTGACCCAGCTAACGTTGGGATGATCCTTCAAAAACCTCGCAACTTCAGTAGCATTCTCGCAATGCTTCTCCATTCTCAGACTTAAGGTCTCGAGTCCTAATAGAAGTAAGAAGGAATTGAAGGGACTTATGCAAGTGCCCAAATCCCTTAGAAGTTGGACACGGCACTTCGCTATGTATGCAGCCTCTTTGAAATGTTCCACATACCTGATACCGTGGTAGCTCGGATCGGGATCGGTGAACTCAGGAAACTTTCCATTTGCCCAATTGAATTTTCCGCTGTCGACTATGATACCTGCTATGGATGTTCCGTTGCCGCTCAAGTATTTTGTGGCTGAGTACACGATTATATCGATGCCGTGTTCAATTGGACGGAAGATATACGGGGCAACGGTATTGTCAACTATGAGAGGAATTCCGTGTTCGTGGGCTATCTTGGATATCCCCTCAAAATCTGGTACCGTGAGCCCGGGATTGCCGATAGTCTCAACATAGAAGGCTCTCGTTTTTCCCGTTACGGCTTTCTCGAAGTTTTCCGGATCTGTCTCATCCACAAATTTCACGCTTATACCGAATTTCCTGGGGAAGGTATAACGGAAAAGGTTGTAAGTGCCGCCATAAAGAGCGTTTCCGCTGACGATCTCGTCACCTTCGGAAGTTATGTTTAGTATCGCCAAAGTTATGGCCGACTGCCCGCTCGATACGGCCAAAGCTCCTGTTCCACTTTCCAAAGCTGCTATCCTTTTTTCCAGAACATCCGTTGTCGGGTTCATGATACGGGTGTAGATGAAACCGGGTTCTTCTAAGGAGAAGAGTTTTGCAGCGTGCTCGGTGCTATTGAAGACGTAGGATGTTGTTTGGTATATGGGGACAGCCCTCGCTCCAGTTGCAGGATCCGGCGGTTCGTAGCCCGCGTGAAGTGCCAAAGTGTCAAAACCGAGTTTTTCCCAATCCATACGCAACCTCCTCCCAAACAAAGCTTTGTATTCTCTTGCTTTTGGTTTCACCCCATCAAATAAAAATGGTCGGCTGGATTTCAGCCGACCATTTGAACGCCTGTTCTACATCCACGAACTAACACCGGCGATCAAACGGTCGGCGCCGATTCTCCACGCGCATCATTATGGTATTGATCTCCGCTTGGTATTTTGTGATGGGATTACTCAACAAAAATTCCATCAACATGCACTACCTCTCCGCAAAAGAGTTTGAAGCATTATATCATCCTGCTTTCTTTCTGTCAAGCAATAGCGAGTGTGCTCGAAAAAAGATCTCCCTTTCTCCAATAGGATGAGATGCAATACCACAAATCATCCTTTTCATCCTTTACTTTATTAAAGTGCTGAGAAACTACCCCTTCAGAGACACTGTTTTCTATCTTGAATGGACAGGGTGTCTCAAAAATCAGTAACGACCAACCATATCAGCGACCTTTCTGGGAGGGCGATTGTCCAGGAGATTGAACATAGCATAGAGGAGGAAGAGGTGAATCCCTCGCGCTCACACAGCTTGCACTCGCTTTTTTCCTCATTCGCATCCACAAAACGACCCACGCGAAGAAAAGAGATAGAAGATTTCACATTGCAGAATGCTTGTTGTGCTTCGCTTTCTCCCTCGCT
>QNAP01000216.1 GCA_003641795.1 Thermotogae bacterium
AGGCCACCCCCCTCGCAGCCTGCACGGCCTCCACCAGCCGACGGGCGTTCTCGGTAAGCACCTCGTAACGCCCCTCGGCCACGGCCTTCTTGTCCACAAGCCACCCACCAGCGCACACCACCGCCGCGCCAGCCCGGATGAACTCCCCGGCGTTCTCCGCCGTGATCCCGCCGGTGGGCACGAGCGGGCCTTAAGCTCTAGAACTTCCTCTAAAATTTGCCGCTTCATTAAAGCACCTGTCTTGTCAAGGTCCTTATGTATCAAAGGGTTACGGTTCTGCAATGGCCCGTGGGTTCCAAGTACCTTTGGCAACGGTGGGCACAAAGCCTTCCAGTTCCTCTACGTCAATGCCAACAGCTTTTTTCTCTTCAGCACTCTTATAGGCAGCCATGAGGAGTGCTGTGGTCCACAAGCCGTCTTCCAGCGTCGTGAAGGGAGTTTCGCCACTCAAGAAACTGACGACCATATGACGGTCTTCGGCAACATAGCCGTAGGTGAAGGCTTCATTGCCGATGTAGGGCATGAGACCCTGCTCAGCATTCTGCTTCTCCACAAGGTCTTCGCCAGCCTTACCACAAATGTTGCGGCTGAAAAAGACTTGCCCCTCGCCGGCAAGTGTGTTGACCTGCATCATGTATTCGGGACCGAGCACTTCAAAAGTCAAGCGCAACCCAGCACCTACGAAACTCCATGAAGTGGTCGCCTCCACGATGACCAAGTTTCCGCTGGACGTCTCAAAGACAATGCGGGCAGCAGCATAGTCTTCGGCGGGGTGTTTGGCGTAGTCCACTATCAGTTCGTCCTTCCACATCTCCTTGAGTTTCGCAGTGTATTCGGGACGCGTCCACTTCAACGAAGCGATTTGGGCGTAGACGGTCTTGGGCTTCAGCACCGACATCCGCTGATCAAGCGGCGTGAGGAGATACCAGCCCGCCAGCGCACTGTGGCACAGCATGTCGTTGAGGACGCCTCCGCCCTGCAAGTCACCGCGCCAAAACCATGCACGGTGAGGACCACTATGTTCTTCCGCGCAGCGCGCGAGATAAGGTTCGCCCGCAATCGCGGCACCGCGCCGCCAAATTAGTTCCTTACCTCGCGAAACAGCAGGGGCGTAGATTTGATTCTCTAAGTAACCATGTGGGATTTTGGCTTCCGTGATGGCTTGATAGATGCGCTTTGCTTCCGCGAGGTTGCGGGCAAGAGGCTTTTCCACAGCGAAGCCTTTTAACTGCGCACGCCCGCTCTTCACTTCATCAGAAATGGCTTCTGCCAATTCCACACGAACATTGTTAGGAGCAAGGAGCCAGACTGCTTCCACATCAGGGTCCCGCACCATTTCACGTACATCATGGTAAATCTTAGGTTTGCCGATCCCTAATTCATTGCAGAAAGCAGCCAGCGATGCAGCCTTCTTTTCATTGGTGCTGCAAATTGCCACAATATTTGTATCGCGTACCCATGCAAAGGCCTGCGCATGGAACCGTGCCACGAACCCACTGCCGACAAATCCGACACCTAGACTTCGAGTCTTCATCACCCACCTCCATGCACGAAATTTTTGACATACTTAAGTACCCCACCAAGTAAAGGGCTTAGTCAGGTGCCACTCTGCTTTGACGTTTCAACTACTACTCATAACCTCAGAGAACGTTGCGCACTTCATCTTTAAGAAACGTCCTTTTGGGCAGTCAACCCTCTAAATACCCAGACCTGTGACATTCGCCTGGATTTCGTAAACATTCCTCTAATACTCAATTATCACCGCCCCCAGTCCGGGATAAGAATTCTCGAATTAATCTAGGGTCAGCTGGCAATGCTGCTGTTTGGGATAGCGAAGACAGCTGCCTAAGCTCCTTCAGGCCCGTCTCTGTTACCACTACAAGGACTATATCGCTTTTCTTAATAATACCATCGCGTCGTGCCTTAATAGCGCCGGCAAAAGCGGAAACACCTGCTGGCGAGGCGAAGACGCCTTCTTTTTCAGCCAACAATCTTTGAGCTCTCAAAATCTCCTCATCGGTGATACTTACTGCGGCTCCTTGAGAAATATGTAGCGCTTGCAATACCTCCTCGCCTTCAAGCGGAAGTGGAACTAAGATAGGAATAGCTACACTGGACTGAGGATCACGCCATCTTCTTACAGAAGTCCCCTGCCTAAATGCCTCAACAATAGGGGCACACCCAGATGCCTGGACGCACAAAAATCTTGGCATATGCTTGAGAAGTCCCAGTTGATCTAATTCCATGAAAGCCTTGAATAGCGCAACGATAAGCCCTCCCCCTCCCGCAGGAACTGCAATCCAGTCCGGGAACTGGTTCTCCAATTCTATCGCTATCTCATATGCAATAGTCTTAGGCCCCTCCAACTGATACGGATTAACAGGTCCCGCGGTAGTCAAATGATGCCATTCAAAATCCTCTTTTAGTGCTTCAATCACATCAATACAATCATTAACCAATCCAGGTCCCTCTATATTTATTACACGTGCACCGAAAACCGCAGCTTGAGCTACCTTCTCAGGCGCAGTGATCGTCAGCATAAAGACAAAACAGGGCAACTTCGCTTTCGCCGCATACGCCGCTACAGCGGGCCCAGCATTCCCATCCGAAGCAATGGCCACACTCCTGGCCCCCAACTCCACGGCTTTTGAAACACTAACGGCGGCGTTGCGATCTTTAAAAGACCCTGTAGGATTTTTCCCCTCATCTTTAATCAAAAGTTGCCTAAAGCCTATCTGCCGGGCTAATATGTCACATCTATGTAAAAAAGTATTCCCCTCGCCAAGTGAGACCGCTTTGCTAACGTTATCCACCGGTAATAGGCGCCAGAAAGCCCAAAT
This sequence comes from Thermotogae bacterium, assembly GCA_003641795.1. Taxonomy (GTDB): domain Bacteria; phylum Thermotogota; class Thermotogae; order UBA12178; family UBA12178; genus UBA12178. The sequence continues at coordinate 2,841 of QNAP01000216.1, forward strand.
CCCTTGTTTGGGATCATCTCTGAGGTCTGAAGGTTTTGACACTTTTGGTAAAATGGAATATTGGATTTCTAGTTTTCCCTTGCAATGGGGACATTTATAAACTCCTATATTGCTCGAAAATTTTGCCCCACAAGCCCTGCAATGCATGTAATATCGCATTCATTCCTCCTCGCTCTATATCAACGCTCCCAACAGGACTTTTAGGGCCCTATCCTGTTTTTAACCACCGTCTCTCCAATTCAGTGTTCACCTAGTAAAGCATTAATAAAGCCCGCTCCTTAATTGTGGTACGGCAACATTCGGAGCCTTCGCTGCCTCATAGGCTGCCGCTACCACTGCAGTTGCTGCCCACCCATCTTCCACACGAGCGGCAGGTTCAGCTTCACCCATGACACAAGCAATGAAATTCTCGAACAGAGCAGCATATCCATCTACTGGTATCTTATGGCCACAAACCTCCACGAATGAGGAAGGCACAAAAGTCCGCCGAAGACCATGAGAAGGCATGTTTGGACTATTGACATCAATTGTGCCTGCACCAACATCAATTTTTATGCGCCCTCTCGTCCCCTGAACTTCGATCACATCTGATACTGGTCCATGCGATATCCATGAACTTTCTATTGTTGCTATCAC
>QNAP01000217.1 GCA_003641795.1 Thermotogae bacterium
ACATGCATAAACCCCGGTATTGACTGCCGTGCATCTATCAGGAAGTAACCACCGAAATCGTTTATCGTGGCGAGTTCTGACTTATAGCGCTGATCGCCGGTGGAATGGAGATTTATGTTTTCGTGCCTCGCATCCATCGTATGAACATCGTATGTCTCATGGATTCTTACGCCAGTACCGCCGAATACGAAGGGACTCCTGAGTTTTTCATCACCATACAGGAAATCTCCAGGTGCGGTTGTCGTGTAATCCGCAACTGCGCTCATCTGCTCAAAGTTGGGGTTGTCGCCAAGCGCACCGTCTATCAGATACTCGTCACTCACAAAACCTTCTATCTCGCCTTTGCACACGAAGTGCTTATCCACATTTACCGAGAACCGCGGCTCCGCATCCCCTCCCGTATTACTTCTGACTTTCTTGTCTATGACAAACACTCCTTTCCCTTCCACATGCGTCACACAGGCATAATCATAGCTCTGAACCACTAATGTCGCTGTTGCCGAAGCAGAGCCATCAGGTGTTACTACTTTCCAGTTATAAGTTCCTTCGCTCGCACCGCTGCCTGGTGTAACTTTCAGGGAAACTGAGTTAGCACTGTGTGCCGGTACCAGCACCTGCATTTCAGTCCATTCAAACCAGGTGCTATTGCATTTTCCGGCATCTACTTCAAGAGCTACAGATTTGTCTATCGAGTCGTAGTTATAAATTGTAATTGTATACTCCACCATCTTTCCGGGAGAGACATGCTGTATATCTGGTTCTATGTTTACACCTATTCCTGGGAACGCGCCAACAGTTGAAGTTGAAGCTAAAGCTGAACACAGTACCACTACCAAGATTACGAACGTTAATAGCTTTTTCACTTTTTCACTCATATTGCATCTACTTTGAAATTTTTTTACGCATATCTAAGAGTATACCATAAAAAATGCAGTCGCGGCCTGCTATGCTATTACGCACTTGCAAGCCGCTCACATTTGAAATTTTTTTATGTTATCTTATCAGGGTCCACCGGATTCTATTCGCCTATTGTGTCAGTGCTTAGGGGTCCCAAGTTGGTCTCCTGAATACAATGTGCTTACCTACTGTAAGGTTGCCGAAGAACTCTTGACGATCTACTATGTGCTTACTACAGGGTATTGATTGCCTTGCATCTATCAGTAGGTATCCAAGAGTGAAGTTGTTATACGTACAGAACTCTGTCTTGTACTTCTGACTGCCTGTGACATGATGATTTATGTTTTCACACCTGGATTCCATCGAAACATCGGTATAATAGGTTTCATGGATATCTACACCCGTGCCTCCCATCGCAGCACAACTCTTGAATCGCTCATTACCATACAGGTAATCAGTTGGTAGGATTGCCCTGTAATCTGATACCACAGCCTCCTGCTCATAGTTCGAGTTGTTTCCTTTTGCATTCTCTATCAAATACTCGTTCTTCGTTAAACATTCAACGGTACCGTGGAACTCAATAGTTTTATCTACTTTTACAGCAGCAGCCATGTTCCTGACATTCTCGTCTATGGTAACATCTCCAGTCCCTGCCACCAGGGTCTCACTTTTATAGTCATGGTCTTGCACCACTAATGTTGCTGTTGCTTGCGCACTACTCCCCCAAGAGTCAACAGCGATGACTGTAATGGTATAGTTTCCACCTGCATCTATACCAAGCTTTTGCGGAACTGTTACAGCCAGAGATAACGTTTTGGTCATATCCCAATACGGTCCTCCGGGTGTCAAAGTATACCAACTGGCAGGAATGCCTGTAACTGTCACCGTCACGGGTAGAGCCAACTGGTGGTCCTCGACATAAGTAATTTGGTATGTAACCGTCTTATCAGCATGGCAGACATCACAAGGTGAAACCCCAAACCAAAACTCAGAAATCTGTGGGCAAGTAATCTGTATATTAGGAGTAATCGTTAAACTAGTTATCGCCGCTGTGACCGTTGAAGCTGAACATAATACTACCACTACTGCTAAGATTACAACAGGTAATAGCTTTTTCACTTTTTTCATTTTATCACCTCCTTTTTCTTTTTATTTAATGTTCCTTCATGCTATCCAATACCACTGACATGTAGACAGATCATAATCAGGGTCAGTGAGATCATTTGCATGATAGCCGTCTCTCACATCCACACAGATAAGATTATCACCTTTATCGCTTTCGCCAGTCCTCCATATCCACATGTTAGATGTGCTCCAATCCTGGACTACTGTAAGGTTACCGCCTGTTTTGGGTCCGCCTAACAAGAATCTATACCATAGTACATCCCCTTCTGGATCAAAAGCACATGCAGTCCAGTTTATGACCGTTCCATTAACCTGTGGCTGGGGCAAATCTGGCATCAGAGCCATGCATGTTGGCGGCTGATTGCACTTCAAAACTTTCTCTAAGCAATTACAATCCTCCCTAATTTCTTCTATCACATTATCGATATCTGCACATACCTCTATTCTTTTGGTACCCTCAGGTGGGCAAATCAACTTGTGATCAAAATAGCCTGTTCGTCTATCGCATGGATCTAAAGGAGGGTCCATATGATCTCTCGATACATAATGGGAATCGAAGAACAAAGCGTTGTCCCAACCTTTGTGCACAGTGCCGTTTCCTGCATTCATCACCTCGTAATGGATTGTATTCCCAGTTAGCCAGACCCTTGTAATTAACAAATCAGGCTTATCCTTTTTGTATACTACTTTTATCTTTACAATAGATATCGCATAAGTTCTTGGATTGCTTATTGAAACTGCTTTCACTTTAAATTCAAAATTACCAGTCTCCGAAGGCGTAACATTGAGGAATATCTGCTTCTGACCCCTCGCTGGGACATAAACGCGCTTTTTTGTCCACTCAAACCATCCAATCCTACAACTGTATGGTATTATCGAAATGTCGAAGCAGTCACTATCATAACTAGAAATAGCGATATCGTATGTAACGGTTGAATTTGGCCTCACCTTTACCTCATAAGGGTCTATCTTTAACCCGATTCCCCCACCAAAAGTCGCCTGAATGGCAATCGCAGCAATAAAAAGGCAAACAATACTTATACCTACCGCTACTTTTCTTCTTTTCAACATTTCCTATCCCCTCTTTTTAAGGATAGACCTTTGCATCTTGGGGCGAGAACTTGCCATCGTTTATACGTATTAAATTTGAGCATTAAAAGTTATACGGTCTTCAGGTTCTTACCTCAAGTTCTTCAGACACCCACACTACTTTAGCTCTTGTTCTGTTCTTCGTCACCCCAATCATAACACGAGCTGTAAACTTTCATTCCCAGAGACTGTACTAACTCCTCTGCTCGTGGGTCCAGCATGGGAGTAATGATGAGTTTCCGGTCTACCTTTACCTGATTGCGTCTTTCAAAGAATGAAACTTTCTTGTCATAGGCATAAACATCATATTTACTCATAGATGATTTGATCTCGATGGCAGTAATCTTATCATC